>CALRLS020000092.1:0-13450 GCA_943368815.1 Cyanobium sp. NIES-981 | reverse complement strand
AACTCACTTACATTTGCTCTGAACACTCCCCATCCTGCAGCTTCATGGACCGTGTAATTAGGGCTTCCATAAAAATTATCTATCATTGATGCCCCGAACCATTGCCATATTCTTTTCGTATTTGCAGTTCCTACCTCCTGTATTTCGACATAAGCGTTATCGTTATCTGTATCCGCGCCGGCAAATTGGAATTTCTGAGCCCAGCTTAAATACACCTTATTGGTATCTAAATCAGGTATAAAAATATTAGGTGATACAAGGTCAACGTTGCTATTATAATTGTAGGAATTATCAAGGTCAGTTTTCCAGCATTTGGTTCCACTATTGGCGGTTACAATAGGAGCAAAAGAGGGTGTCCCACGTTCCCACTCATCTTGTGTTCCTGAATGAGTAAAACCGCCATCATTGGTTTCGAAATCATTACTATAAATATTAGTAAGTGTACCCCCAATTAGCAACTGTTCTTCTATTTCGATAGCCCAACTATTCAATTGACCTCCATTTTCCGGTGAGTCATCGTCAATAGTTAATGTCCAGTTGCCTTGGGTCATCTGCCCTCTAAACCAGTCAAGACGATATTTGAAAGGAGGTTGGAAAACAATATTATTAGCAATAGAAAAACTTCCCAGAGGCACGGCAGCACTATCATCCAGTTTTATATCAAAAGGCGAACTGGCGGATATATCAGTAAATAAAATAACTGTATTCCCTGATGGAGAGGTTAAACGCACATCTAAATCAGCTATATTACTATGGAAAATATTCATAGAAACCCTTATAGATTCAATTCTTTTATTTGCAGGAATATTAATTGTCGATGTATATGAACCTGGTCCAGCAGGAAGGGTTAGTATTGTATTGTTAGTATAGGTACTAGTATTGCTTGTATTAGGAGATAATACACTAACACTCATCTGGTAAGTTCCAAAAGTAAAACCTGAAGGCGCTACAGCAATATAATAGGTTCCTGAAGATTTAACAGTCAGCAAAAAACTTTCGGAATTAGGGGATTCTCCATTGGCATCATCTGCAGGCAAGTAAAAGTTCATAAACTCTCCAAATGCAATCTGACCATTCCAAGTTGTGTTATCACGTTCAGGGTCAAAATCAAGGCTCACGGAAATCGTTTCTCCAGCGTTCAATGCAATCGAATAATAATCGGCATCGCTTTCTGAACTTAAACTACCGCTTACCCAGCCGGACACTGGTATGGCATTAGCGGTAGCTGTACTATTATTAGGTTCTGCTTCAGTGGAGGGAGTGCCACTTTGTAACCTGAAATAGAGAAAATAAGGTAATAGGGTAACATTATTCGAAACGTGTCTTACACGTATATAATAGGTTCCGGTTGTAGGGATAACGGCTCCGGCAATACTTGATGAATTAGAACCAAAAGAACCATCATTATCATCCGATTCCAGAATGGTAGTCCCATTAATTCTAATTATCTCCAAAAAGCTATCGCTACTGCCCGTTGCAGAAAAAGAGGTTTGGGTAGAAGTATATACTCTATCCCCTTCATTGGCAGTAAACGAAAAAACATCTACATCTGAATTTGGAGAAATGTATCCTTTTACTTTTACATCATTCCCTCCTAAAGGATTCGCAGCTATAACAGTATTATTAGGCTCAATCTCTTCTTTCAAAACCATTGTACTTGTTAAAGCAAGTGTTGAGGTGGGAGCAGAAAAGGCGTTTTGAGAAAAAGGGTTGAGAAGAGAGGCGGACTTTTTTGTTTGCTTGGTAAGCGGTAAAACTTTCTGGGTTTTCAATACAAGTGTATTATCGCATGGCATCCCGACTTTTGCTAAAGTTATATGGGTCACAAAAACACATAGCAAACTTAAAAGCGTGCAATTTTTCATGGAGGCGCGTAAGAATAATTTGGTTAGAAAAGCAAAAACATACCAATTTAAGGTATAAATTTTTAGTTTCAGAGAATTCTATGATTTTTTAATAGTTTTTTTAATAAGTAATGAACTTATATCTTATCAAGTGGATACATTTCATGGTAAAATACAATTTGAACTATTCTTAAAAAGGGATAGTTTAATTGTTAAAACAAATAATGTAATGACAAATAAGCCGATACAGATAGATATAGTTTCTGACGTAGCCTGCCCCTGGTGCTACATTGGTAAAAAGCATTTGGAAAAAGCCTTGGCTGGTATTGATAACCAGACGTTTCAGCTTACCTGGCACCCTTTTCAGTTAGACCCGACGATTCCACAGGAAGGACTCTCTCGTGAAGAATATTTTATAAATAAATTCGGCAGCCGTGAACGTATCCAACAAATGCATCAAAGAGTAGAAAGCGTTGGTGAAAAAGCCGGGATTCAGTTTGAGTTTGAAAAAATGCCAAAGGCTATCAATACTATACCTTTGCATAAATTATTGCATGTTGCCCGGGAAGAAGGCACACAGAATGAACTGGAAGAAAAAATCTTCAAAGCCTATTTTACTGACGGTATCGACTTCTCAGTTAAAGAGAATATCGTAGTATTTATGGAAGGCTTTGGCTGGACTCGTGAAAAAACGGAAGGTATTCTGGCGGATGAACAGATTACTTATTTGGTAACACAGGAAATCAAGCATTTTCAGGGCTTAGGTGTTTCAGGCGTACCGTTTTTTATTCTGAATAATAAATATGGTTTAAGCGGAGCTCAACCTACAGAAGTATTTCAGGAAGCATTGGCAAAAGTAGCCGAAGAAATGAAACCTGTAGAATTAACAGGCGATGCCTGTGAAATAGGTGGAGAGAATTGTTGAAAACGGAATATATTTAAATAATTATGGAAAATTAATGTAACGCAGAAGAAATAATCAGCAATAATCTACTTAAATTAGAGTGGAATACTCCTGAAGCGGAGATTTTCTCTGTAAAAGAAACAACGCTAGCCGATGGGTCTGGTAGCACAAATAGCGGTGTCTTATCATAAAATCCTGATTCAGCCCATTAGGGTGTCTGGAAAAAATTCATCACATCAATATCGATGGTCGGGTCTATTAATTTGATTATTCAGTCAGAGTAAAGGAATTTCAAATAACAAGCAAACGATTTAACTGAAAAAAGCCGTCAACACTTTAAACTGTCCTGTTTGCTTACCTCCTGTAATTATTTCATTGTTACAAATAATCCATGCATGTGCTAATAGTTCCTTTCCTGGTTCGTCCTTTTTAACGCCAAAGTAAATAGTACTCTTCTTCCTCCTTAACTTAAGCATCAATTTAGCGCATAAGGCCTGTTCAAAACATTTTGTTCGCCAGAACGAGTATTTGCTGGCTCTGGCGATAGCAGAACGGATATATAGAAACTCATGCTTGTTTTCATCTATTTTTTCATGAAGTGTAACAGGCGTGCCTAATAAAGGCAGGATTTTTCTAAAAGGCATAAAAACAAGTATCAGCCTCGAAAGACCAATAAGCGCCCATGCTTCACAAAAAAGAAAGAAATCTTTGAGCGTAATTTTTTTTAACAATTTTTTCAGTTTATAGTTCTACCAGATTTTGACCCTTTTCTCAGGCGCACGATACATCTTATCGCCCGGTTTTATATCAAAGGCCTCATAAAATTCATCTACATTCACAACAGGGCCATTCACACGCAGAAAGCTGGGTGCATGTACATCTGTCATGATTTGATTGGCTAATGCTTCATTTCTTGCCTGGTTCATCCATGACAGGGCCCATCCTAAGAAAAAGCGTTGAAGCGGGGTAAAGCCATTGATTTTCTTGCCTGATTTATATTGCTCTGTTTTTTTAAAGGCCTCCAGGCCTAAAATAAGCCCGCCTAAATCGGCAATGTTTTCTCCCTGGGTAGCTTCTCCTCTTATATGAAGCGAATCTAATACTACGAAATCATTATACTGTTCTATAATTCCTTTCGCTCGTTTGTTATATTCATCGCCGTCTTTCTTCGTCCACCAGTCTTTCAGGTTGCCCTTTTCGTCAAACTGTCTGCCTTGGTCATCAAAACCATGCGTAATTTCATGGCCAATAGTTGAGCCTCCTGCATAGGCATAAATGATGGCGTCATCCAGTTGCTCATCGCTAAAACCTGCCACAAAGAAAATAGCCGCAGGCAGTACAATTTCGTTATTCGATGGATTATAATAAGCATTATAAGTTTGTGGAGTCATATCCCACTCTGTTTTGTCAACGGGTTTCCCAATCTTATTGACACTGTACAGATACCACCATTGATTGGCTCTGATAAGATTTTGCACGTACGAATCTCTCTTTATGTCCAGCGTTGAAAAGTCTTTCCATTTATCAGGGAAACTCACTTTCGATGTTACGGTTGAGAGTTTTAATAAGGCCTTTTTCTTGGTGCTGTCCGACATCCAGTCTAATTTTTCTATACGTTCTTTATAAGTGCTGAAGATATTCTTAACCAGTTCTTCATAACGCTTTTTAGTTTTTTCAGAATAATAATTCTTGACAAAAAGCTGCCCTAAAGCATCGCCCAACAGTCGTTCTTCTGCATCTAATACCCGTTTCCAACGAGGTTTCATTTCTTTTACTCCACGCAATACCGTTCTATAAAAATAGAAATCTTGTTTAGCAAAAGGGCTGCTTAATTCACTGGCAAAACCACTGATAAAATTCCAGGTAAGATAAGCCTTCCAGGTATCTACAGGCGTAGTTTTCAGTAACTTATCAACGGCTGTATAGAATTCCGTTTGTGCTACAATAACACTGCGTACCTGTGGCATTTTCATTTGCACAAACAAGTCTTTAAACTTCATTGAAGGCACCAGTTTGTCAAGAGCCGCCAGATCCATTTTGTTATAATTTTTGTAGGGGTCTCTCAAAGCCTCTATTTTACGGGAATTTTTAGCTAAGGTTTCTTCCAAAGCGTATATACTTGTCATGTTTTTGGTAGCCATAGCATCATCATTACCTAAGAGCTTAAACATGCGTTGGATATGTGCCTTATATTCCTTCCGGATATTGGTATTGCGGCTATCTGTATTGAAATAATAATCTCTGTCAGGCAAACCCAAACCTCCCTGATACAAATGCAGGGCTTGTTCTTCACTGTTTTTCTCATCCTGAAACACATAATTGCCAAATAGCGTACCCATGCCATAGGTTTGTTGAAGCGCTACTTCATTTAGCACTCCTTGTATGTCTTTGATAGAAGCTATACGGTCTAAATCAGCTTTTACAGGGTTGATTCCTTGTTTTTCAATCCCTACACTATCCATGCCTGTGTACCAGAAATCACCGATTTTTTGCTCGTTTGACCCAGTACTACCTGTTTTTTTAGTTGACTCCTCACTGATGCTTCGTAAGCGTCCATAAGTTTCTTCCTGTACAATACTACCGATTCCCCAACCGCTCTCAGAGGCCGGAATAGGATTTTTCTTAATCCAGGTACCTACTGCATATTTAAAAAAATCATCTTTGGGTGAAGCAGTAGAATCTACAACTTCTGCCAGAATATCTCTTTGGGCAGACTCAGAAGATTTTGACTGACAAGAAGACAAATAAATACCTGAAACCAATACAATACCTGATAGTATAACTTTAGCTTGCATAGATTAAAAAGTGTTGAATGAAAAATGATTTCTAAATTTGAGAAGATTTTTCGAATAAGTTATATGTCCTCAATTAAAATTACATATATGATAAAAATATTCTTTATAGTACTAATTATTATAGTTGTTGCCTTAGTGGTGCTAAATGCCTGTGGCCCATCGAAGAAAAAAACCAACGAAGAGCAAACCCCCGATACTGATGCTTTTCGAATCTATGATTTCGACAATCCTTTGCAAAAAATGAAATTATCCAAAAGCCTGAAAGAAATATCAGGCCTGTCTTATTATAAAGACAATCAGCTGATATGTGTGAACGATGAAGAGGCTAAGATATTTATTTATGACTTCGACAAAGAAGATATTATTGAAAAAATAGACTTCGGCAAAACCGGGGATTATGAAGGGATAGAGTTTGTGGGCAATGAAGTGTTTGTTATGAAAAGCAATGGTAAAATTAAAGTTGTCGACATAAATACTCATTCGGAAAGAGAAATAGATTGTAGCAATGCTGATGTGGTAGAGTATGAGGGCTTGGGTTACGATGCCCAAACCAATAGCCTGTTATTAGCTGCCAAAGAACATATAAAAGCAAAAGATGAAGAAAAGGTCATTTATAGTTATGATTTAACAAAAGAGCAGCTAAACATCAGATTTACTATTAGAAAAGACATGGTAAGAGGAAAAGATGGTAGAGCAGAGTTCGGCCCCTCAGGCATCGCTGTCCATCCGATTAGTGGAGATGTTTATATAATTGCTTCGCAAGGGAAAAAGCTGTTGATTCTTACAAAAGAAGGTATAAAGAAGAATTTGATAGAATTAAAAGATAAATTATTCCGCCAACCGGAAGGTATTTGCTTTTCGCCGACCGGTGATTTATATATCTCTTCTGAAGGAGAAGATAAAAAGGGTTACATATTGAAATTTATTTACAATTGAGCGGATTTAATAAGTGTTTTTGTTTGTTTTGATAGAAACAAAATGGCTGTTCCATTAGCAAAGGTTTTAATTTATATATGCCTTTTGGCTTTTTGAACATAATCAAAAAGGGTTTTGTGGATAAGCTATTTTGTCTAATTTTGCATCAGAATTTCTAATAACCAGAAAATTATATATTATGGCACAATATGATCTTGTAGTACTTGGTAGTGGACCCGGTGGATACGTTACCGCCATTCGTGCTTCACAATTGGGCATGAAAACTGCCATTGTTGAGAAAGAAAACCTAGGGGGCATCTGCCTTAACTGGGGTTGTATTCCAACAAAGGCTTTATTGAAGTCTGCCCAGGTGTTTGAATATATTAAACACGCAAAAGATTACGGAATTGAAGTAGGGGAGTCGAGCGCTAATTTTGAAGCAGTTATCAAACGTTCGCGCGGTGTAGCGGATGGCATGAGCAAAGGTGTTCAGTTTTTGATGAAGAAAAATAAAATTGATGTTATCTACGGAACCGGAAAAGTAAAAGCAGGTAAGAAAATTGAAGTAACGGATGCTGAAGGTAAAAAAACTGACCTGGAAGGTAAAAACATTATTATTGCCACAGGTGCAAGAGCCAGACAATTGCCTAATGTGCCAATTGATGGAAAGAAAATCATCGAATACCGCAAGGCGATGAGCCTTGAAAAAAGACCGGATTCTTTATTGGTAATCGGCTCTGGTGCTATCGGTGTTGAGTTTGCGTATGTATATGCAAGTATGGGTACTAAAGTAACCATTGTGGAGTTTATGCCAAACATTGTTCCGGTTGAAGACGAAGATATTTCTAAAGAACTTGCCAAAGCCTATAAGAAAGCAGGTATTGAAATCTACACTAATTCGAGTGTTGAAAAAGTAGATACAAGTGGTAATGGTTGTGTTTCGACCGTGAAAACTCCTACAGGAGAAATCAAAATCGAAACTGATATGGTGCTTTCTGCAGCCGGAATTGTAGCGAATATCGAGAACATTGGTCTGGAAGAAGTCGGGATTGCTACTGACAGAGGTAAAATCACGGTTAATCAGTGGTCAGAAACTAATGTACCGGGTTATTATGCCATTGGTGATGTAACTCCGGGCCCTGCATTAGCACATAAAGCATCTGCCGAAGGAATTATCTGCGTAGAGAAGATAGCAGGACATCACCCACAACCAATGGACTATAAAAATATTCCGGGTTGTACTTATTGTACGCCAGAAATCGCTTCAGTAGGCTATACAGAAAAAGCAGCCAGAGAAGCAGGGTATGATATTAAAGTGGGTAAATTCCCATTCTCTGCATCGGGTAAGGCAAAAGCGGCGGGTACTCCTGAAGGCTTTGTGAAAGTAATTTTTGATGCCAAATACGGCGAATGGCTGGGTTGCCATATGATTGGTGCTAACGTAACCGAAATAATTGCAGAGGCAGTTGTAGCCCGTAAACTGGAAACAACAGGTATGGAAATCATCAAGTCGGTTCATCCGCATCCAACTATGTCAGAAGCTGTTATGGAAGCAACAGCAGCAGCTTATGGAGAAGTAATACATTTATAAGTAGCCTCACCCCAACCCCTCTCCTGAAAGAGGAGAGGGGCTAAAAAAAGATCTCCCTCTCCTTTTTCAGGAGAGGGAGACTTAGAGGGTGAGGTAAAATTTTCAGACTGTCCACAAATACAAAAGGGGCAAAAATTGCCCCTTTTGTACCACCTTTTTTAACCTAAACACTACCCTAAAAACGCTCGGAGCATCCATGCCATTTTTTCATGCTGCCCCATGAAACCTGTGAGTAAGTCAGTCGTAACTGCATCTCCCAGTTTTTCATCTATATCTTCAATGTCTTTACGCAAATTTGTTATGAACGCTTCGTGGTCTGCTAACAAATGGCTTATCTGAGCATCTTGTTTGTCTTCGTAAGTACCCTCTTTTAATCGAGTGGTTGCTAAGAAATCTTTCATCGTACCGTTGGACTGGTGTCCTAGTTGTGTGATTCTCTCGGCAATCTGGTCTATTATATCTCTTAGAACTTTGTACTGGTCTTCGTAAAATTTGTGTAATTCAATAAAACGAGGCCCTTTAATATTCCAATGGTAATTCCGGGTTTTTGTTAGTATTACGTGCTCATCTGCTAAAATAACCTGTAATAACTTAACGATTTCGATTATGTCTTTCTCTGGTAAACCAATATGGGTTTTCATGGCTATAATTTGTGCGTATTTTAAGCTCCTTTCATTTTGGTTGAAGTGAACTTCACTCGCTTCATAAAATTATTGAGTTCATGATTTTGAGAATTTCTCGTTCTGCCATCCCAACTTTGCGGATTGTTTTTCACAATCTTTAGCAAAATCACCGCCATGATGAACATGGTTATTATGCTTATTATGAAGATGATGGGTGTCATGGATTCAATAATTTAATGAAACGATTCTTATGTCTTAGTATTTAAAAACTTTGTACCATATATTTTTTTAATTGTTTTAGGGTCTTTTTACTGAAAAAACTGGGGAAAATGTGGTATTTCGGGAAAATAAGTGGGGAATTTTGACCCCAATTGTGGTTTTAGGTATGGTATTGATGCATGGTATGTATTATTTAGTATACTAACTATACCAAACTATAGACAAGCTGTATTATTAAAACATTCTTTACATTAAGCACAACCACTTATGAAATCGTTTAAAGCAAAACTGAAAGAGTATTATTCTTTTTTACATGAAGTATTCTCTGAATTCAGCACCGACAATGCCACCAAGCTGAGCGCTTCTTTATCTTATTATACTATTTTTTCATTAGCACCGATGTTGGTGGTTATAATTTCGGTAGCAAGTATTTTTTATGGAAGAGAAGCCATACAAGGGCAGGTTTATGGACAAATCAATTGGTTGATTGGTAAAGCTGCAGCAGCGCAGGTAGAGGAGCTAATAAAAAATGCCAGGCTTTCGCAAAAATCTGGTATTGCTGCTATCATTGGTACTGTAACACTTTTGTTGGGAGCCACGGGGGTTTTTGCCGAGATACAAGACTCTATCAATTATATATGGTCTTTGAAGGCCAAACCCAAATCAGGTATATTAAAATATCTGCTTGACAGGCTATTGTCATTTTCATTGATACTATCTTTAGGTTTTCTATTGATTGTATCTTTATTGATTAATACATTTCTGGATATTTTCAGCCAGCGATTACAGTTGTTTTTTGAAAACATGACAGTTTATCTGTTTATGGGTCTTAATCTGGTGATTGTTTTCTCTGTGATTACACTTTTGTTTGCCACAATCTTTAAAGTATTACCAGATGGCAAAATAGCCTGGAAAGATGCTTTTTTAGGTGCAGCCGTAACAGCAATCCTGTTTATGGTGGGTAAATTCCTGATAGGCTACTATCTGGGGCAGTCGGGTATCACAAGCACATTTGGAGCAGCAGGTTCAGTAATAATTATTCTGCTCTGGGTATATTATTCGTCTACTATACTATTTTTAGGGGCAGAGTTTACAAAGGTCTACATACGCCATTATGGCACACCCATAAAACCCAACAGGAACGCTGTTTTATTAGAAAAAAAAGAAATAGAAATTAAAGAAATAAAAACTCATAAATAATATGGAAACTAAACTCAATGCAACAAAAATCAGAACCTTACAGATATTCAACTTCCTGTTTTTTCTCGGAATGGTATTTGTGAATTTTCTGGCCAATTTTTTACCGATTAATGGAAAAAACACAGGCGAGGTATCAGCAGAATATCCCAATTTATTTGTTCCCGCCCCACTTACGTTTTCTATATGGGGCTTAATCTATTTACTACTATTCATCTTTTGTGTCTATCAGATGACATCTCTGTTTAAATCAAAGATAGACATCTACGAAGCCGAGGTTGTCCGAAGAATAAATATTGCGTTTATTCTGACCTGTATTATTAATATGTGCTGGATCGTAGCCTGGCATTATGGCTTTATTTTAATAAGTGTGCTATTAATGCTCTTATTACTTGGCCGATTGATTTATATTGAGGCACAGATACGGATATTGGAGCCATATCTTACCAATGCACAGAGTTTTATTGTAAAAGCTCCCTTTGGTTTGTATCTTGGTTGGATATGTATCGCAACCATTGCCAATATTACCGCTTTATTAGTTAGCTATGGTTGGAGAGGTTTCGGTATGAGCGAAGAATCGTGGACTTCAATGATGGTATTAATAGGCTCGTTTATAGGTGTTATTGCTATATTACGATTCAATAATTTCTATATAGGCTTAGCCATTATCTGGGCGCTTAGTGGCATAATTATCAAACGCAAAGGCGATAGTGTATACTACGAATACATTGTATTAAGCGCCGGGGCTGGTATAATTCTGGTAGCTATCAGTGTATTTATAGAACTGTTCAGAGGTACTTTCAGGAAAAAACAACCGCTGGTGCATGATGGGGTTTGATAAGGGATAAAATAAAAGAGAGTGTTTGAAGAGCACAGGGATTTATAAAATTCTTGTGCTTTTTTTATTATTATGTGGAGGTTAATGCTTTAGGATTTTAACCAGAGAGAGTAAATTATAATATTTTTTCGATCTCGAAATAAGCCAACCACAATTTATTAATTTGTATTTTTATTGATATAAGTTCCGATTTTTGAACAATAGAAATATTGTTAATTTATTGCCTATTATAATCACTGCCTATGAGGTGTCTTATAATAAATATAGCTTGCTTTTTATCAAATAATTGCCTAATTTTCATGCAGTTTTACGTCTGACAGACAGGCATAAGTTTATTGATAAGCCTGTATCTGAATCATTGAAACTCAATTCTGCACAAAAGCTAAATAGCTGTGACATCCTGCTTTGCTTTTTGTGAGAGTTCTATTCCGGAATCTGGAATGAGAGACCGATATTTTTATTTACCCAATCCCTTTACCCAAAATTTTTGTTGTTGCATGAAAAAGAAAATTCTACTTCTGTGGCTATTGAGCCTTTTGTTTTTCCATTCTCTTTCTGTTTTAGGTCAGAAGAAAGATAACCCCGAAGCCCCCAAAGACACTACTAAAAACAAACCTTTAACAAATTCCATCAATGTTTCTAGTTTAACGGATATTAAGAATCTGATTCCGCAACTAAGCCCCAAGTCTCCCAATGTAGCTGCCATGGAAAGGTTCGGGAGCTATCAGGTTAATTTATTCAATGGCTTACCAACTATTGAAATTCCCATTTTCGAAATTACTGCAGGAAATCTGAGTGTCCCCATTAAATTATCCTACCATGCGAGTGGGATTAAGGTAACGGACGTAGCCACTTTTGCAGGCATGGGCTGGAGTCTGACATACGGCGGTGCTGTTACCCGTCAGGTAAAAGGATTGCCGGATGAGATTATTGCTGGGTCATTGGGGAAGAATATTACTATAAATGTTCAAGATTCTTTATATGAACCATGTTATAATGAACATGTCCGGTCTGTTTTCGAGCAAATGGCTACAAATGGTAAGGATGCTGAAAGAGATTTGTTTTCTGTCAATATCCCATCTAAAAGTAACCAGTTTATATTGAGAGATACTACTGATTTTCAATGGCTGATGCCAGAGTCATCAAAAATCAAATTCACCCGTGCTACCAATTTTAGCAATAGCAACAGTTTCTTTAACCTTACAGACGAAGGCGGTAATCAATACCTATTCAGTGAAACTGAAGTAACAAACGAAGTTGGTATTACTTCGTGGTTATTGAAAAAAATGCAGGGTAAACACCCTACAGACAAGATTCTCTTTGACTATTATCCGGTTGCCAGTTTTTCAAGAACACATGATATTTTTGAAACTATAACGATAAATGATAATCCGAACGGACCTGTACCGAATGGGACAATCACTGTCGGAACTCCCTTCCCAAATTTAGTATCGGTCAATAATGCCGTTGAACAAAAACTTCCGGAAACTATCTATTTCCCATTAGGAAAGATCCATTTTGTTCTGGACACTGCCGACCGTCTGGATGGTTTTGGCAAAGCATTGGATAAAATCGAAATTTACGCTTATAAGGATACCACAAGCACCTATGAATTGGTTAAGACTTTTGACTTAGTGCATAACTATAAAGAACGGGCCGATACCAGCAAGGTTTTGTTTTTATCAGAGGTAAAATTATTGGATAATACAGGTACACAAATAAGTAAATACACCCTTGATTATGATACTACCTATGCATTGCCGAGGGTACAATCAAAAGCTAAAGACTATTGGGGGTATTATAATGGAGTAGATAATACTTCGCTGATTCCGGAACAGAATGTTCCATTTATAAATGGTGGTTCGCCTACTACAATTGCTATAGGTGGCGGTAACAGAGATACACAGGAAGCATACATGAAAACATGGACGCTTAACAAAATCACCTACCCGACTAATGGTTTTACCACATTCGATTTTGAAGCCAATCAATATTTTGATGGTACTAATAACAAAAAAGTGGGTGGATTACGCATCAAAAAGATTGCAAGTTTTGCATCAGATACATCTCAGGCCATCATTAAGTATTATGCCTATGGGGGGAACGAAGATGGCAACGGAAATTTGCGAACAAATCTGAGTTTGCAATATGAATCGAAACAGAAAATCTTTGAATATCAGCCAGGAAATCCACCCTTATTTAATTACAGTTATGAAACCCGTCGCTATAGCTCTAATCTTACAGGACAGCTCTTCCCAAATGAAGGAAGTCCTGTTACATATGCTTATGTAACGGAATATGAGGATGTATCTCCACATAGTAATGGAAAGACTATTTAGTCATTCCTTAAAAAGCTGTTTTTGAAATAAGCGGTTTTAATTTAAAGATTTGCTTGGTAAAAATATGGATTAAAAACCTGAGCCAAAGAACGATTTCTTCTTTGATTTGATTAAATCTGAGCTTCAAATTGTAACCAATTCCTGCCAACAAGGCATTATGCACATCACCGGCCACTCCTTTAAGG
>CALRLS020000091.1:0-13571 GCA_943368815.1 Cyanobium sp. NIES-981 | reverse complement strand
CAATCCGTTTACACGCTCAATGCCTCCACCGAAGCCAAAGCCCGGCATACCCATACCTCCACCATATTCAATATGATAACCTCTCGGGAAATCCAGTTTACTATTATCTACCCACCAAGGCGTAAACACGTGCATACCACCCACACCATCTTCGTTATAACGTTGACGGTCCATTAAAGCAGGGATAAATGCAGAACGGCTTGCACCTGTCGAGTCATTCAAATATTTTCCTATCACACCACTTTCGTTAGCGATTCCTCTCTGGAATCTTGGTGATTTAGAATTAAGCATCAGCCTTGCGGTTTCGCAGGTACTGGCTGCCAGAATAACCACTTTGCCTTTTACTTCGTATTCTTTTAAATCCATTTTGTTTACATACGAAACACCAGTAGAAAGCCCAGTGTTAGGGTCGGTTAATACCTCTCTTACCATCGCATTGTTAATCAGCGTCAGGTTTCCTGTTTTAGCAGCAGGAATACATAATACTGATGACGACGAGAAGTCGGCATAAGCCTGACATGCTCTACCACATTGTGCACAATAGAAACAAGCGCCACGTGTATCGTTGATAGTTTTGGTCAACATTGCCATACGTGATGGAATAACCGGAATACCGATACTACCGGCCGCTTTTTTCAACATCAACTCATGCAGACGTGGTTTTGGCGGAGGCAAGAAGATACCATCCGGCTCGTTACGGATACCTTCTTTGGTTCCGAACAAACCAATCAGTCTATCTACTTTATCGTAATAGGGTGCGTAATCTTCATAGCTCGTAGGCCAGTCATCACCGATACCAGTCATTGAACCTCTGCGGAAATCATCAGGACCGAAACGCATAGAGATACGTCCCCAGTGGTTGGTTCTACCACCCAGCATTCTTGAACGGAACCAACGGAACTGTGTGCCTTGTACAGCCGAATAAGGCTCGCCCTCAATATCCCAACCACCCCAGGCAGCATCAAAATCACCGAAGGGACGGGTACGGGTACTTGCCCCACGTCGTGGAGATTCCCATGGATTTTTTAATTGAGTGATATATTTAGGGTCTGCGGGGTCAAAGTAGCCACCCGCCTCTAACAAGCAAACCTTTGCACCAGCTTTAGTTAGCTGGTAAGCCGCCATACCCCCTCCTGCACCTGAGCCAACAATGACTACATCATAGACCTTAGGTTGCTCTTTAATTTCAAATAGGTTCATGTTTAACCGGTCGTAAATAGAAGATGATAAAAAATGAATTCAGAATTTAAAAGTAGTACTTTTTTTATTAAAAAAAAGACCAATCAATAGGCAAATTTTCTTTTGCGCAACATATATAAAATAAATCCAAATAAGATAACCACTACTAAGGGCAAAGCAATGTTGATTGTCTGCCATTTGGTGCGTTCGTCACGGGTGCGTAGTTTATCCAGCGGGCGTAATTTCACTTCTTTGCCGCGTGCCTGTATCACCCCGTTTTCATCAATCATGTAATCAATGGCATTCAGTACGAATTCCTTATTGCCGAATACGTGTTGGGTAGTTTTATCAAAACCCAACGGCAGAGGATTGCCTGTTTTGGGGCTAATATCATTTACAATTAAATCTCCGTCTGAACAAACAAGCATTTTGGTAGGCACACTTTCGGCCTTGAATGTCTTGTACTGGGGGTCAGAAGGTAGCAACCGGTTTTTGTATAAAGACTCGAATTTACCTTCCAGTAAATAAGCAATGGTTTTTACACCATCGTTATACTCTTCCTGCTTTGTTTCAGTGCGGGCTTCATTATAAGTAACCAACGCAGGGGCATTCAATACCTTGGTAAATGGCGTGGTCATTAACAAAGGAATCTTGTTCACTCCCGGAGCCTGTACCGTATCAATAGAAGCCACATACCGGCAGAATATCAAATCAAGGTTATTGGTAATCAGACTTTTGCCAAAATTACTTATCACCGGAAAATACCTGTAAGGAATAGGCTGAATATTAGGTTTATCTCCCAAATTACCAACCACCATCGGGATTGCTGCTGAACTCGCCCCGTCCTTTATAATATTACTATTGATTCTGACCCCATACTTAAAAAACAAATCGGTCAGGTTCAATTCTAAAGGTTGGGCAAAGGTACCTTCCAGACTTACCGAATCTACTTTCAGGCCATCCACAAAAAATAAGGCTCTGCCCCCATTCATCACATACTGGTCAATCTTGTATTTTGTACTGTCGTCAACAGGACGGGTCGGCTTTGGTAAAATCAATGCATCAAGCCCCTGAAAGGTGGGTGATAGTTTAGCATCAATTATATACAATTCATAACGTTGCTGTAAAGAAGTAATCAGGTCGGCAAAGTTGGCAGATTCAAGATTGGTAAACTCATACAATAGTCCGATTCTCTTCTTTTCTTTCAGGGTCAATTTCCTGATTGCATTGGCCAGTTCATACTCCACGTTTTCATACGACTGGTTCAGCTTCTCCTGTGCGGTTCTCCCCTCTGTGCCCTTTAGCAACTGTACAGGCACTTCTTTGCCCTCATAAGTAACAGAAGCATAAGGAAAAATAATGTTCTCAACCTGTCGCCCATTTTTATTATCGACTACCCGTGTAGGTTGCATGCCCTTTTTCATCAACTGGGCATAGAAGTCCTCCCGTTTTTTAGTATCGTTTTCAGCATTTGGATTTATTGACCTGAAATCTATATTTGTGCCGCCATATACCTGAAATTCGTCAAGGGTTTCGTTGACCGCCCGTTTTAACCTTTCGAATCCTCCGGGTAGTTCATCTCCATCTAAATACACCTTTATCAATACCTCTTTGTCAAGTTTCTCTAATAGATTTTTAGTGGCATCAGAGATAGAATAGCGTTTTTCTTCAGTGAGATCCAGGCGAAAGAAAACAAAAGAAGCCAATACATTTAGCAGGACAATTCCGCCAAGAATAGCAAGGATTTTTATAAATTTACTTTTCATTCAGATGAGTTGAAGAAACAGTTTCTGTTTTTTTGCCCAAAAATAAGATATTCATTCATCTATTTCCACATTAAATATGAAAACAGCCATATATTGGGTTGAAAAATACCAGATGCAGGCACACCCGGAGGGTGGATACTTTGCCGAAACCTATCGTTCAGCCGAAATCATACCCCATGATGCTCTTCCTAAACGTTTTGAGGGAGAAAGAAATTTTAGCACAGGAATTTATTTTTTACTCGAAAGTCACCAGTTTTCAGCCTTGCACCGTATTAAGTCTGATGAAATGTGGCATTTCTACTACGGCTCACCACTCAATGTTTTTTATATTGACCATCAGGGCTTTGTAAAGACTATTAAACTAGGAGACAATCCTGAAAACGGCGAGGTATTTCAGGCGGTTGTTCCGGCGGGTGTATGGTTTGGCAGCAAACCTGCGCTATCTGATAGTTATTCATTGGTTGGGTGTACTGTTGCACCGGGTTTCAGTTTTGCTGATTTTGAATTGGCAAGTAGAGAAAAACTGATGCAGGAATATCCCGAACACAAGGAGATTATCAACATTCTGACTTCTCAATAAAAAAATGTGCAGGTTTCTTAAAGGATTTGCACGATTATTTACCTTTGTACAGATATTTGTATTTAATAATTATTAATTTATTGTTGAAATGTTACAACGCCCCCAATCACTGTTATTGCTGCTTACCGCTATTTGTATGATTTTGTTTTTAGCTACACCTGTCTGGCATAAGGTCGGTGTAGGAGAAGAAGCCATACTGAACCCTTATTATCTGGCTCACATGAAAGGCACTCTGGCTGCGGTAAACAAGCCCGTTTATTATTTAGCTATTCTTGCAGTGCTATCAGCAGGCACATCGCTTTTTACTATTTTTCAGTATAAAAATCGTGTACGTCAGATGCTCTTTGTGGCTCTTAACTCTTTGATAGGAGCAGCGCTATTAGGAGCAACGGTTTACCATATTCAATTTGAAGCCACTAAGTTTTTTGCCCCTGAGCAACAGGGAGAATTTGGCATTGGTTTCTGGGCGGCATTTGCTGCATTGGTATTCAACTGGATTGCCAATCGTCTGATTCGCCGTGATGAGAAAATAGTACGGGATGCCGACAGAATGAGATAAAAACCTCTGTAGATACTAATCTAACCTGGTATTAGCTTGAAAATTGCCCTTAAAACACTCAAAATCGCTGGTCTTTCCATTCTGGTATTGGTCTGTCTGATTGGTATATACTTGCTTTTGGCTTATGTACTGTCAAGAATAAGCGTAGACAGAGAAAGGCGGATCCAAAACGATGTCACTATCTATATCCTGACTAATGGGGTACATACTGATTTGGTTGTGCCTGTCAAAAACGAACAGATTGACTGGAGCCGGGAAGTGAGGTTTGCCAATACACTTGGCAAGGACAGTACGTTTGAGTACGTAGGATTTGGCTGGGGAGACAAAGGCTTTTATTTAGAAACACCTACCTGGGCAGACCTTAAAGTGAGTACTGCGTTTAAAGCCGCATTTGCACTGAGTACGTCTGCCATTCATGCTACTTTCCATAAAGACATGATTGAAGGAGCAGATTGTGTTAAGATAAGTATTTCGAAAGAACAGTATTCCAGACTTATTAAATATATTCAGGAAAGCTTTACTGCTGATGCTGAGGGTCATCTGATGCACATTCAGACCAATGCCAATTATAGTAAAGAAGATGCTTTCTATGAAGCTAAAGGCAGCTATCATCTGTTTCATACCTGTAATACTTGGGCTAACAACGGACTGAAAAGTTGCGGACAAAAAGCCAGCCTCTGGACACCTTTCGACACCGGAATTTTTTATCATTATACATCTAAATAAATAAAAATATGTATCAAAAACCATCAGCAGCCTTTGTTGGGGCATCATGGGTAGCTTTAGGTGCCGGAATGCTTGGCTTTCTGGTTGGCCTTTGGCGTTCTGAGATGCTGCTCAACGAAAAAGGCTATTATTTTGCAGTATTAATGTATGGCTTATTTTCAGTTGTATCTGTTCAGAAAAGTGTCAGAGACCGTCTTGAGGGTATCCCTGTAACCGATATTTACTATGGAATCAGTTGGTTCTCTACCATTCTCTGTATAGTTTTATTATCCATTGGCCTCTGGAATGCCACGCTTTTGCCGAGTGAAAAAGGCTTTTATGCCTTTGCTTTCCTGCTAGCCTTGTTTGGTGCCATTGCCGTACAAAAGAATACAAGAGATAGCCAGGGGAGTGAGAAGAAGAATTCTTAATAAGTGACTTTTATTAATTCTCGGTTAATAAACATTTCTTTCAAATTTAAGAAAAAGTGAGTTAAATCCCTACGGGATTACAAATCGAGATTTGAAGAATAAATACTTTACCTTTTGAATCAATATTCATTATATTTTAATCAGACAATTAACAAAAAAGTCCGAATCGCTTGATTAGGACTTTTTTGTTAATTTATACCTTATTTACTAAACACGTTTGCTGATATTATCATACATCTGTGTTAATGTTTCTTTCAAATCATATTTCCAGTTCCATTCCGGATAATGCGTTTTGAACTTGGTAAGGTCAGAAATATACCAGATATGGTCTCCGCTACGGTTATCGTCTGCGTAGCTGTATTTCATTTTATTTCCTGTGATTTCTTCGCAAAGCGCAATTCCTTCCTGCATCGAACAGTTAGCGAAACGACCACCACCTGCATTATATACCTCACCCGGACGAGGAGTATTATAAAAATGCCAGAACATATTCACTAAGTCCCAGCTATGAATGTTATCACGTACCTGTTTGCCTTTGTATCCGAAAATAGTATAGTGGTTTCCGGTAATGGCACATTTCATTAAATATGCCAGAAAACCATGCAATTGCGCACCTGAGTGATTCGGCCCGGTTAAACAACCTCCACGGAAAACAGCGGTTTTCATACCAAAATAACGACCGTACTCCTGCACCATTACATCGGCGGCTACTTTCGATGCTCCGAAAATAGAGTGTTTCGAATGGTCAATCGACATTAATTCATCAATACCATTTTTGTAGTATGGGTGGGTCTGGTCTATTTCCCAACGGGTTTCCAACTCTACTAAAGGCAGGTAATTAGGCGTATCGCCATATACTTTGTTTGTAGATGTAAAGATAAATACAGCATCAGGACAATGCAGACGTGTCATTTCAAGCATTACCAGCGTACCATTGGCATTTACTGTAAAATCTGTAAATGGTTCACGGGCAGCCCAGTCGTGGCTTGGTTGCGCTGCTGTATGTACAACCAGCTTAATATCATTACCGTATTCCTGAAATATCTTACCGATTTGTTCATCAGAACGAATATCTGCATTATAGTGCTTATAATTGCTGAATCTCTCTTCAAGGCGATTACGATTCCAGTCTGTTGAAGCTTCTGAACCAAAGAAATATGAACGAAGATTATTATCAATACCTATAACCAGGTCAAATTTTTCTGCAAAAAAAGCTACCGACTCACTGCCTATCAGACCTGCAGAACCAGTTACTAACGCTATTTCCATTTTAGGCTTTTATTTTATGTATGAATTGAAAAAAATAAAAATAGGCATATTACAAGCACGCAATAGCCAAAATGCTATCATGACTGTAATTTGCCTATTTTATGAGCTTGAAATTAAGCTCCGGTTTTGCCATACAACTTTTCACGAATCTTGTTCGCTTCTGCTTCAAGTTCAGGCTTAGCCGTGTATTTATTCTTTAATTGTCTTGCTGCAGAATCAGGACTTACACCGTAAACCCACTCATCTCCTTTACGGACATCGTTTTGCTCGATTACATTACTTTTTTGATACTTGCATGACGTTAACGAAACCGCTACTACTGCAAATGCTAACACGCTTAACTTTCTCATGTTAAAATGATGGTCTTTAAATTTGCACAAATTTAAGTTCATGAATCCAAACCGCCAAAATAAATTGTATTTTTTAAATGCCTTAATTTTAATTCTTCGAAGTTTTTAATAGATTTACACATGGCACAATCACAAGAAGAAAAACTACAGAAAAGTCTTACCCCTACCTTACTATGGGGTTTAGGCGTTGGTTACGTAATTTCAGGCATGTACTTCGGCTGGAATCTAGGGCTCGAAAAGGGCGGTACGCTCGGTATGGCAATTGCTACTTTTGTAGTAATTATTTTATACATCACCTTTTCTTTAAGCTATGCCGAGCTGGCCTGCGCTATTCCGAAAGCTGGAGGGGCTTTTGATTATGCCAACCGGGCATTGGGTAAAAAATGGGGTTTTCTGGCAGGTATGTCTCAGAACATTGAATTTCTTTTTGCACCTCCGGCCATTGCTGTTGGTATTGGCTCATATTTCAATGTTATTTTCCCTCAATTCTCTGTAGTTGCCATTGCTATTACGGCCTATCTGCTTTTTACTTTATTAAATGTACTGGGCACCAGATTAGCCTCTACTTTCGAACTGATTATTACTGTATTAGCGGTTTTGGGTCTGATTATTTTCTGGATAGTTGTATTTCCAGATGTTAAGGTAAAAAACCTAAGCGTTAATCCATTGCCTAATGGTTGGGCAGGCAGCTTTGCAGCCTTACCTTTTGCTATCTGGTTTTTTCTGGGTATTGAAGGTTTAGCCAATGTAGCCGAAGAATCCGTGAATCCACAAAAAGATATTACCTGGGGTTTTGGCTCGGCCATGACCACTCTTGTTATACTATGTCTGCTTACTTTTATTACTGCAGTAGGTGTAAATGGTTGGGAAACCATTGTATTTAAGGCTGATGGAAGCACTTCTGATTCACCGCTGCCCATGGCTATGACTAAAGTAATTGGCAATAGTAGCCTTATTTATCAGTTAATCGTGGGTATTGGTACCTGTGGTTTGATTGCCTCTTTTCATGGCCTGGTTCTGGCTGCCGGACGTTCAACTTTTGAGTTTGGGCGTGTAGGCAATGCGCCTCGTTTCATGGGCAAAGTTCACCCGAAATTCAAAACCCCTGCCAACGCCTTATTAGTAAATATGGTTTTAGGTATAATAGCCCTGCTTAGCAACACAACTGCTGATATTATTGTTTTATCGGTCTTTGGCGCTTTAACCATGTATATTTTCTCGGTGGTTTCTTTATTAGTATTACGCAAAAAAGAACCTGAATTGCACCGACCTTTTCGTGTACCACTTTATCCGTTTGCTCCGTTAGTGGCTCTGCTTATTGGTTCTGTAGCATTATTGGCCATGATTATCTATAATCCAGTATTGGCACTTATTTTCTTTGCGATTCTGATAGGGAGTTTCTTATTGGCATTATTGATAAAAAGAGTTTAGGGTTTGATTGTATGTGGACTCATCTACCGGATAATTTAATAGATCGCCATAAAAAGTTTAGCCTTTAATCAAATCAGCTAAACCCCAATAAAATGCAAAAAGCGACCAATGTCTATAACACATCGGTCGCTTTCTATTTATGGGAGTATATTCCTACACCCTCAAAAATATCTTCTTATCATACATAAACTTCAGAAATAACCATTTAACAGCTATTACCCCTGCGGCGATTATCACACCATAATAATTCTCCCCAACAAGATCCCCCAGCCATTGAAAAAGGCCTCTGGAAGTATAAGACCAGTTAATGAATTTTACTGACATATAAATCAGAATAGAGTTCATTCCAATTACCGTAAAGAAAAACGCCCATCTACGATAACCTAATACATCAATAATGTAATAAAAGATAGCCAACATAAGCAAACTACAACCACCTACATAGAGTACAAATGAGCTGCTCCAGAGATTTTTGTTAATCGGAAAAAACAAATCCCAGGTACCGCCGATTATCAGACATATTATTCCTGCAAGAGCTAATGATGGCGCTTTTCTCATCTTGTCCATCGGGTTATTTTTCAGAAAATTCCCTGCAAAAATGCCTAATAAACCTGTACCAATAGCAGGCAGGGCTGATACAAAACCTTCCGGGTCATGGATACCCAGATGCAATCGTCCGGGGAGAATACTTCTGTCAATCCATGAGGCAAAATTGCCTTCCATGGTCAAATCGCCCATCGGGTAACCGGGAGCCGAAGTAAATTTTAACAGCAACCAATAGCCTATCAGTATACAGGCGAACCAGACGTACTGAAACCTTTGGCTGGCATATAAATAAATAATACAGGCAAACATATACGCTATACCTATACGTCCTAATACACTTGGGAAGCGGATTTCTGCAAGTGGCTTAATGTGCAAGCCGTTATTGTAGATAATGCCTAACAAAACCAGAATAAGGCCTCGCTTGATTATACGTATCAATAGCCTGGACTTATCTGTTCCTTTTTCTAAATCCCGTCCTACCGAATAAGGGGTAGACACACCGGACATAAATAAGAAAAGCGGAAAAATAAGGTCATAAAACCGGAAGCCGTTCCAGGCAACATGTGAGAGTTGCGTAGCAATCCAGGTAGTTACGGGATGATGGGTGGCTTCCATTAATTCATGGAAAAAATCTTCTGCACCCATTATCCAGAACATATCAAAACCACGCAGTGCATCAAGCGAATACAGTCTTTGTGAAGAGGAACTCTCACTCATTGTTTTTAGGGCTTAGGTTTAAAACTTAAATGTAAACATTTTCTCATATTCTTATACATTAAAAAACATATTTTTGACTATCGGTTTTATAGATTAATATTTGCCATTATTCAGGCGCTAATTGTCTTGATTTTTACCTTTGTTTTTTATCGTTTTACGTATTTATTTGCAAAAAACTATTATTTACTACATGTTAATCAGACTTGCGACTCCTGCCGATGCTCCCCGGCTTCGTGAACTCTCAGAAATTACTTTTCGTGATACTTATACCGAGTACAATACTCCCGAAAACATGGAGAAGCACGTGGCTAAGAATTTCTCTTTGTCGCAGCTAGAAACGGAATTGGTGGATTCAAAGAATCAGTATATGGTTTGTGAAAATGGGAAAGATTTAATAGCCTTTGTTAAATTGGTTAAAGACCATTCAATAGAGGGGCTGAACGAAGAAAGAGTAGTAGAAATAGAACGTATTTACGTACTGAAAGCCTTTCATGGACAGCAATTAGGCAGAAAACTGATTGATTTTTGTACTGAATGGGCGAAAGGGCAAGGTTTTGATGTGATTTGGCTAGGTGTATGGGAGCATAATCAGAATGCGCTAAAATTCTATGAAAAGATGGGCTACGTCCGCTTTGGCGAACATACTTTTTTATTAGGCGATGAAGTGCAGACTGATTATGTGATGAAAAAGAGTATATAAGATGATTTTTTTTGTATTATTATGTTAGTTGAAGTCTGGAAGGCAAGTGCCTTCGGCTCCGCTCAGTCACCGAAAGAGATTTACCTATACACTTAAACGAACTGGATCTTGCAAGTTCGCTAAGAAAGAATAAGTTAATCTTGTTCCTTAATTAAAGAAAACATTCTACTCCGGTATATCCATCCGAATACGCCACTCCTTAGGCAGATAGTTATTGATTCTATCGCCTATCACTTTCATAAACCCTAAGTTTAAACCCTGATATCGAGCCAATAACCAGCCTTTGGGCTGATTAGATAAGTCAATACTCAAATTTTCTCTTTTCAAAAACTTCAGAGCGTCCTCTTTCGATAATTCAATGGCAGGCAAATCTGTAGAGATGGCGGTGCTCAAAGCCAAATCATGACTCGGTATAAAATCATTGCCTTTAAACTGCCCTATTTCCAATCCGGACGAACGTTTTTGTAAAACCCTGAATATAGTGGCATACTCATGCATTAAACTCGAAGGAATACCTACTATGTGTCCATCAGGCTTTTCAAAGCATTCAAATTCCTCAGGTTTATTAAGCCATTCTTTAATAACTTCAACTTTACTCCTTGATACCCTATGAAATTTGATTTTCCCTCTGGATTCCTGTTTTTCGCCTCTTGTTTTTCTAAAAACTGCCAGATAAAAACCCTCGCCTTTTACCTTATGCGGAAAAAACTGATAGCCATACTTCTTTTCTAAAATACCCCATTCGGCAGGTATTTTTAATCGAACAGGCTCAAAGTCTGCTACTTGTGTCAGCCATTGGGCATTTGATTCATTCTCCTTTTCATTATAGGTACAGGTAGAGTAGCACAAGATTCCTCCTGGAGCAACCAGCATTGCCGCCGCCTGCAATATCCTTTTCTGACGGGCAGAACATAACTGTACGCTATTTTCGGACCACTCGTTCATCGCATTAGGGTCTTTTCTGAAAAGCCCTTCACCAGAACAGGGAGCATCAGTCAGCACCACATCGAAGAACCCCTCCAGATCAATCATTTCTTCAGGGTCATGATTGCTGACAATATAATTCGGGAATCCCCATTTTTCTAAGTTCTCTTTCAGTACTCCTACTCTGCTTTTTATTACCTCGTTCGCCACCAACAGGCTTTTATCATTCAGCAATGAAGCCAGGATTGTGCTTTTCCCTCCGGGAGCAGCGCATAAGTCCATTACTTTCAGAGCCTTGGTTGTATCCGTTGCCTGTTTAACAGCCTCCGCTACAAACATAGAAGAAGCCTCCTGCACATAGTATGCGCCCGCATGAAAGGCGGGGTCAAGTGTAAAGACAGGTCTTTCGGCTAAATAATGTGCATCAGGGTGCCATAATACATCTCCCTGAGAGATGAGAGATTCTGATTTTGTTTTTTTATTATTCAACCTGATGGTAACAGGCGCTTTTTCAGACAGACTTTCTACAAAAGCCTGATATTCTTCTCCTAAAATGTGCTGCATTTGCAGCGAAAATGCTTCCGGTAATTTCATTAACTTTTCATTAACATCCATTCTGCAACGCAGCCAGTCTAAATGACATCTTGCTTACATAATCATTATTTACTTACATCAAACAAACCAGCCTATTGCAAGACCGCTACTCATTTTTTACACAAATTTATAAAACCTGAATTAAAAATGAGAACCATTTTCAAAACACTTGCATTCTTACTAATCACGCAACTATCATTTGGTCAAGGTATCCAGATTGGAGCAAGAGGCGGAGCCAGCTGGTCGACCATGACTAAATTTGACCTTATCGAAAACATCACCCCTAGTTTCAGGCTGATGCCTGCAGCCGGTGGTGCTCTTTTCGCTGAGTTCCCAATTACAGAACAGTTTTCAATCCGACCGGAATTTGCTTATACCCAAAAAGGCTTTTTAGTGAAAGAATCATTGAATATGAGCGGCACGGAGTTTTTAGGTGTTAATATTCCGATTCGCGGCACTCTGGCTTTTAAAACCAATTATATTGAACTGCCAGTATTGGCCAAACTTAAACTTGGCGACTCCGATTCTCCACATGCTTATCTTATCGTAGGGCCGTCGGTAGGCTTTATGACTGATGCTAAAGCTATTATCCGTGTACTGGGTCTTTTCCCATTGCGACCATCTATCGGTACTGGCTTCTTTCATCAATTTGAATTCAGCGGTGTGGGTGGTATAGGCGCTGAGTTCCCGGTAGGAAACGGTAATATATTCATCGAAGGCCGCTATCAACACGGATTTTCGAGAGTACTGGATATACCTCTGGTAGAATTACCTGTTCGTAACCGTACCTTTGGCGTTTCAGCAGGATTCTCATTTCCGATTGGCTATAATGAATAAAAAAATTAGCCCCTCTTGCGAGAGGGGCTAATTTCTATAACAATTTATCAGAATCGCCTTACAAATTAGATTTGTACACGTTTGAATGCTGTAACTTTCAAACCTTTCTGTGTTTTTTCAAGTAATTGGGCAATGTTGATAGAATTATCTTTTACGAATTCCTGGTTCAACAAAGTAGACTCTTTGTAGAATTTACCTAATTTACCCATAGCAATTTTCTCTAACATCGCTTCCGGTTTACCTTCCTGACGAGCTACTTCCATACCGATTTCAATTTCTTTCTGCACAATTGCCGGATCTACATCGTCTTTGTCTAAACCAACTGGTTTCATAGCAGCAATCTGCATCGCAATATCTTTACCTACTTCCGTTACATCATTACCCTGGGTATTGCCGAATGCTACTAACACACCTAATTTACCTGTTGAGTGATTGTAAGCAACAACCTGATCTGCTTCAACTTGTGTATAATCAGTAATCACTAATTTTTCACCGATTTTACCAACCAAATCTATAATATTTTCTTCTACCGAACGGCCATCTGCCAGAGTTAAGCCTAGTAGAGTTTCTTTATCTTTAGCGTTGTTTGCAACACCAGCCTGAAGAATTGCTTCGGCTAAAGTACGGAAAACCTCAACTTTCGATACAGGCTCGGTTTCACAAGCAAGTGCTAGAATAGTAGCGGTAGTACCATTATCGCTTACGTTTGTTAATACAAGCCCTTCTTTAGTTTCGTTGTCAGCACGTTTAGCTGCTACTTTCTGACCTGCTTTACGAAGAACTTCTACGGCTTTGTCGAAATCGCCTTCAGCTTCTGTTAAAGCTTTTTTGCAGTCCATCATACCAGCCCCTGTCATCTGACGGAGTTTATTTACATCTGCTGCTGTAATATTCATGTTTTTATAAAATATAAAGAGTTTCTAAAAAGATTTAATCAATAAAAAACATTGATTTTTTTATAAAAACCCGTAAGGGCTTCTATT
>CALRLS020000090.1:0-13584 GCA_943368815.1 Cyanobium sp. NIES-981 | reverse complement strand
TCTGAATCCTTAAAAGACTGCGCATACTTAAACCTATAATTCAAGTACATAAAGCCAGTACTTTTTCCCAAGTCTTTGCTCCAATTCCTTAATCCTCTTAAATCCCATATTCTCATATATATGGCGTGCAGCATCCATAAATTCAGAGGTATGGAGCGCAACAGTTTTCTCATTAGTCCTTTTTGCGTAGTCCAGACATATTTTCATAAGATGCCTGCCTATACCATTCCCTGTATAGGCCGTATTAACGCCTACCATTCTCAAATAAGACCAGTCTTCCTGAAATATATCTGTCGGATTTCCTCTGGATATAAAATAAGCCATTCCTATAATCTCATTGTCGTGTTCACAGACAAAACACGTCGATTTTGCTAACAATTCGAAATAAGTGTTTTCACCTTTCAGATAGGTTTCCAATTTTTTCCAGTTATCATCAGATAACTGGCTTTTATATTGACCAAAAGAATTTAAGCCAAGTACTTTAAGTTTTTCAATATCCGCTACTGTTGCATTCCGGAAAGTGTATTCTAGCATAGACCCTATTTGCAAATTTTAATTTTATTACATCCTCCAATAATCATACTGTATATACTCAGCAGTCTCGTTTGCGACTTCTTTCCCCAACAATTTCGATACCACATACAAAGACATATCAATCCCTGCTGATACACCTGCAGAAAGAATAATTCGTCCGTTATCCACCCACCGTTCTTCGGGGTATAAGGTGGTATTAGGCGCTGCTTCCCGCATCTGCTCTACAGCTTTGAAATGGGTAGTAGCTGATAAACCCTCTAATAAACCTGCCTTAGCCAGAATCAACGAACCCGTACATACGGATAACAGCAATTCCACTTTAGTATTCATGGTTCGTACCCAATCCAAAAGCTTTTCATTATTCATTTCTCTTCTTGTACCGAAGGGAGCACCATCAGGCTTGTACCCTCCCCCACCTGGAATCAATAGAATATCCGGTGTCGGGCAATTATCAAAAGTATAGCCTGGCTCAATAATCAAATTATTCCTTGCAGCAATTTTTGGTTTTTCGGCTACAGTAAAAACATCAAAATAACCCGGTTTGCCGACCTGTTTTCCGGCTACACCAAAAATCTCGAATGGCCCGGCAAAGTCCAGAACCTCCACATCATCAAAAATAAGAATAGCTACAGATTTCATATAAACGGCTTTAAAGCGATGATTTCCTGAACATTTCGAAGAATAAAATGAAAAATCCTTAAATCCTGTCTACTCAGATTGTTACTCTCGCAAATTAGATTTTTCTTTGCAAAAACTTTCAGATTGAATGCAGAAAATTACTATTGCCGTTGATGGCTATTCGAGTTGTGGTAAAAGTACAACAGCCAAAAGAGTGGCAAAGAAATTAGGATATAGCTATATCGACACAGGTGCCATGTACCGGTCGGTAACACTCTATTTTCTCGAACACCACATAACCTATTCCAACGATAAAGATGTAGAAAAGGCCCTTGAAAACATTCATATTGAGTTTCGTCGTAACCCGAATGATGGTAGAAATGAGACTTTTCTGAATGGACTGAATGTAGAAGACGAAATCAGAAAATTATATATTGCTAATCAGGTAAGTGAAGTAAGCGCCATTGCTACCGTAAGGCATGCCATGGTAGCTCAGCAACGCCGGATGGGAAGGAAAAGAGGCGTAGTAATGGATGGCCGGGATATTGGCACAGTGGTTTTCCCCGATGCCGAACTCAAAATATTCATGACTGCTGACCCGATTATCAGAGCCAACCGCCGACAAATAGAACTGGCCGAAAGGGGAGATTTGGTGGATCTGGAAGAGATTATTGAAAACATCAAAAAGCGTGATTTAATAGATACTACCCGGAAAGAGAGCCCATTAAGAAGAGCAGATGATGCCATTGAAATAGACACCTCTTATATGACCCTTGATGAGCAGGTGGAAGTGGTATGTCTTCTGGCCGATGAGGCTTTAGGGCGGATGCTTAAAAAAGTTAATGCCTGAAAATCATGCACAAATTTGATTACCTTATAGTTGGCCAGGGTATTGCAGGCTCTTTATTGGCTTATCAGTTATTGAAAGCCGATAAGAGGGTACTCATATTAAATGATGAATCTATTCCTACTTCATCGGCTGTAGCCGGAGGTATATTCAATCCTATTACAGGAAAAAATCTGGATAAAACATGGCTGGCGGATACTATCTTTCCCTATTTCAAGGAGTTTTACCTTTCACTGGAACAGGCAACGCATAGTCACTTTTACCACGAAACCAATCTGTTTCGCCCCTATGCCAACGAGCAGCAACGCAAGCATTTTCTGCAACTAATAAATGAATCGGATTTAGATAAGTACATTTCTTTAGTAAAGCCTGATGCATACAATGAAGTAGAAAACCCCTTAGGTGGTTTACTTACCAGTTCAGCAGGATGGGTCGATGTACCACTGATGATTGAGGCATTAAAGCAATATTTTATACAATCAGGTGCTTATCATGCAGAAAGATTTGATTATCAGGCATTAGCAATTTCAGAAAACAGTGTTTCTTTTAAGGACTTCAGGGCCTCCGGAATTATTTTTTGTGAAGGGTACTATGCTTCTCAAAATCCTTATTTCAAATGGCTGCCCTTTAACCCGGCCAAAGGTGAAACGCTTATTGCCGGCATGGCAGAATATTCCGTCAGAGAGATTGTCAATCAGGGTTCCTGGATTATTCCAATCGGTAACCAGCAATATAGGTTCGGCTCTACCTATGTATGGGATTCGCTGGACTGGCAAACTACCAAAGAGGGAGAAGAAGCCATTCTGAGCAAAATCAATAAATTCCTTAAAACGCCGTATGAGATTACCGGACAGCAGGCAGGAATCCGCCCGACTACAAAAGACCGTCGCCCGTTCTTAGGCAACCATCCCGCCTATGCGAACGTCTATGTATTCAACGGCCTAGGTACGAAAGGTGTATCTCTGGCTCCCTACTTTGCGCAGGAAATGTTATTGTTTTTAGAAAAAAATAAAGATTTAATGCCGGAATCGAACATTCGAAGATTTTATTCGTTATATTCGTTATAAGATTAAGTACATCACCCCTTACCCAGAAAATTTTTGATTGAGACCCGAACGAAGGAGCGGGATTATAAAGAGAGCTATGGAAAAAATCTCTACTTATCGACAAAGCCTTATCCGCTTTTTTACCCTTAATGCTCTTATTTTCATAGGAATACATAGTGCTTTTGCCCAAAGTTATTTTTCATCTACACAGGAAGAATTTGGCAAAAACCGTATTCAGGAAAAAAGGTTTGAATGGCTCACTATCAGAAGTAATAATTTTGAGTTCAATTATTATAGAGGGGGCGATAAAATTGCCCAGAATGCTGCCAAACTTTCAGAAAGTGAATATGACCGTATAACAGAGTTATTAGGTTATACGCCTTTCACAACCATGAAGATTTTCCTGTATAACTCACCAAAAGATTTAGCACAAAGTAATATTGGCCTTACGGCTCCTATCGACCTTGATGGTAGTATTCTCAATCTGGCAAAATCACGTGTGCAGATTGCGTATACAGGTAATGAAGAAACATTTAAAAAAGAATTAATCAGACAAATCTCACGTTTGTTTGTATACGATATGCTTTATGGAGGCTCCCTGAAAGAGGTGCTGCAAAGCTCGCTTTTATTGACGGTTCCTGAATGGTATATGTCCGGTATCGCTGCTTATATTTCTGATAGCAGTGATGACCCCATCATCCTCGACCGTTTACGGGCGGCTGTGATAAAAAACAAAGACAAGAAGATTTCACACCTGGAAGGCAAAGATGCCGAACTGGTAGGGCAGTCTATCTGGAACTATATTGCTATGCGTTACGGAAAAGACAATATTTCCAATATCCTCAATCTTACGCGCATTATCCGTACAGAAGAATCAAGCATTACGAGCACCTTAGGTATCTCATATAATCGATTCATGAAAGAATGGAAGGAGTTCTATATCAATAGCGCTTATGCCAATAATGACAAGCCTGACGAACCCGATAAGAAAACCATTGTTTCACCTAAAATAGAACTTTCAAAACCTAAAGAGAAACTGGTTTTAGAAAAAGGCGAAGTAGATACAGATAATTATGAATTCGATGCCGAAAACGTAATTAAATCTCTGGCAAACGAAACCGGAAAGAATAAAATTGACAATACAGATAAATCAACACCTAAATTAGGACGTTTCAGAGAAACATTAAAAATCAAAGGTCCGTTTGCTTATGAGAATATCATGATTGCCAACGATGTAAAGTCTGATTTTTTAATGGACCCTGTGAGACGCATGGGTATGAAAAATACGCTGGTGCTGAACGATTTATTAGAAAATCATAGTATTAAGTTAGGTCTTTTCATTACTCCGGTATTGCGTAATCATGACATTTTTCTGGAGTATAATAACAATACCAAGAAAGTGGACTGGGGTTTAGGCATTATGCGCCGTTCCATTTCATTCGGTGAACTAGATAACCGCAGCTTGTATCTGTTCCGACCACTTGGTATCAATACACCCTCTTCTGCCATCATTGCTATCGACAGAAGATTGTATTATAATAAGTTTTCAGCCTATGCCAATTATCCTTTCAGCAAAAACCTGCGTGTGGGTATCTCACCTTTCTTAATGACAACCACCGATGTTAATCTGATTGAGTTAGGCAACAAGAATTTAAGTTCTACTTTTTTAGGTTATAAAGCAGAAATCGTTTTTGATAATACTGCGCCACTGTACAGCAAGGTTTTGTTGGGTACTCGTGCTAAAATTCGTTTGGAACGCTCTTATAGTGTGACTTCAAACACCGAAAATTTCAGCCGCCTGGTAGTTGACGCCCGTCATTATCAGAGAGTGCTCAAAACATTTATTTTCGCAGCCCGCTTGTCTTATAGCCGTTCTTTAGGGAGTGCCCCGAAAGTTACATTCCTTGGCGGTGTTGAAAATACCATTAACCGTAGTGTTGAAACTACCAACGGACAAGGCACAGGGGTACCACGTGATTTGCGTGATATTCTGTTCTACGATTATGCTGGTAATTTAAGAGGATTTAATTTTGCTAAATTATACGGCACAAGTCACTTATTGACTAACCTTGAGTTGCGCTTACCTATGGCACAGTATTTCTCTAAAGGCTCGCTTACTTCTAATTTCTTGCGCAATATGCAATTCGTAGGTTTCAGCGATATAGGTACTGCCTGGTATGGTAATAAAGGACCGTTCAACCGTCAGAACAGCCTGAATACAGAAGTGATTGGTGGTGGACAGAACCCATTCAGAGCAACCGTAACCAATTTCAAGAATCCATTCCTGGTAGGTTATGGTGTTGGCCTAAGAACAACCATTCTGGGTTATTTTGTGAAAGCTGATTATGCCTGGGGTCTTGAAGACAAAGAAGTAACCAAGCCTAAGCTTTACATTTCACTAGGTTACGATTTCTAATTGATACATAGCCTTTGAATAGCCTCTATTCAAAGATGATATAAAAAAACCCGTTCAGACCGAATGGGTTTTTCGTTTGTTTAATGCGTACCGTATGAATGCTGACCCTAAGCGAATCCGACAAACAGCCGTCTTTTATAACCAGTTGATTAATTTTTTCTGGTCTATACTGGCTTTTGCGCCTGTTGTCTATTTCTGTTATCAATACCTGCCACTCCGTATGCTATACCTTTTTATAGGTATTAGTTGTTTAGTGATTTTCATGCCTGTGTCCTTAATGAATAAAATGCAATTGAGTCAGTCTTCAAGAGTCTATAAAAAATTAGGTATCCGCACTATAAAAAAATACACACAGGACGGTGATTTAGTCAATCGGTACATCAAAAGTCAATACCCACAATATAAATATGTAGAAAGTAAAAAGGATATAAAAAAGCTGATAGGTAAGTCTTACATCAATGAAAAATTTCATTATCTGGTTCTTGTGTTCTTTATCTGCCTTACAGTCTTTGCTATTAAACATGGTCTGATAGTCTGGGCAATTTTCATTAGTATCGCTAATATTGTCTATAACCTCTATCCTATTTTTCTGCAACAATACAACCGGATTAGAATCAATGCTTTGATGAAAAGACAATCAAACAATTAATAGTATCCACTTTTATAAAACACTATCAATGAGCCACTTTCCAGTCCTGACCTCCACACTTTCCGAAAAACATCTGGCTTTATTCTTACAGGAAAAGTACACACTTAGTGCTGCGGCAACTTGCAGGCTATTAAAAACCGGAATCAATCATGTATATCTTGTGACAGACGGTGAGCAAAAATCTGTTTTCAGGGTGTATAGTCTCAATTGGCGAACTGAATTGGAAATTCAAGAAGAAATCAGGCTATTAAATCTCTTGAAAGAAAATCATATTCCGGTTTCATATCCGATTGCTGACGAGCAGGACAATTATATCCAGACACTCAATGCTCCGGAAGGAGATAGATTTGGCCTGATGTTTTCGTATGCAAAAGGTGAAAAAGTATTTAATTTTTCGCCTGACTTACATGAGAGAATTGGTGAAATAATGGCCAGGCTTCATCAAATCACCCATAATCTTTCTTTAGACAGAGTTACCTATACTCCTGAAAAACTTTTATTTGATTCACCTCAACATTTCTTTGGCTTTCTGCCGGATGATGAGCCGGAAGTAGAATTTATCAGATATGCCCAAAAGCACCTTTTAGCACAATTGAAAAAAGTTGACGAAACGAAGCTAAGAAAAGGCATAGTACATCTGGATATCTGGTTTGATAATATGAATATATCAGACGAAAAAGAAGTGACCATTTTTGATTTCGATTTCTGTGGCAACGGCTGGTTATGCTATGATATTGCGTACTATATTTTGCAGATACATAGTACGGAGGCGGATGAGAACGAATACTTATTAAAAAGAGAAAGTTTTCTGAAAGGCTATGAATCTGTTACGCCAATAAGCGATGAAGAAAAACGCATTATACCGATGTTGGCCGAATGTGTTTACCTGTTTTATCTCGGTGTACAATGCCAGCGATTTAATAATTGGTCAAATACATTTATCAATGAAGTTTATCTGAAAAGATTCATAAATTTACGTATCAAAAGATGGTTCGATTATAGTAAATTAGGCGAATTAGATTAAGCCACAATTTCTTATGACTAATACCGAAATCATTGCCCACAGGCTATATAACCAGCAGATAACCGAAACAAAATTCACGAAACCGAAGGAGATAGTCTCATGGCTGGTGGCTGTGCAGGCACAGGAATATGCTATGTCGAAATGGGCTATCGGACTTCGCTTGGAAAATACAAACGAAACACAGATAGAGCAGGCAATAAACGAGGGTAAGATTCTTCGGACACACGTCATGCGCCCTACCTGGCACTATGTGAGCCCTGCCGACATAAGATGGATGCTTGCGCTGACTGCTCCGAGGGTACATGCTTTTAATGCCTACCAGTATCGGAAAAATAGTCTGGATAGTGCAGTATTTAATAAATGTAATGATATTATCGTCCGGAATTTAGAAGGAGGTAAATCGCTTACCCGAACTGTATTGAATGCCGCTTTTCAGGAGGCCGGTATTATTACCGATACTGTCGGTTTGAGTTGTATTATGATGCAGGCCGAGTTAGATGGCATTATTTGTAGCGGCCCCCGACAAGGCAAGCAATTTACCTATGCTTTGATTGACGAGCATGTACCACCAACACCAATTCTGACACAGGAGGAAGCCCTGAGCCAATTGGCATTAAGGTATTTTACAAGCCGTGGCCCTGCTACAGCACAGGATTTTGTCTGGTGGTCGGGCTTAACCATGAAAGAAGCCCGGATAGGCGTCGGTAATCTTCCTCCCTATTTTATACAAACCAAAATTGACGGACTTGAATATATTTACGCCCCCGGTAATCCGAAACAAGTAGACCACCCCAGGCACTCGTTTCTCATGCCGGATTATGATGAGTATGGAATTGCCTACAAAAACCGTGATGCCATTTTATTACCTCAATATAAAGCTAAAACAGGAGAAAGGCCTGTTTTTCCATTTAATCGCATGGTAATCATCAATGGTACTATTGTGGGCTCATGGCAGATAAGTATAAAGAATAAAGCAATACATGTAGAAATTGCGCCTTCTTATTCCTTTAATGAACAGGAAAATGCACTGATGGAGAAATCTATTAACAGATTCAGGAATTTCTTTGGCAGTACCATTGACGACATTGAAGTTGTTTAGGATTTTTGTTATGATTAAAAAATAGGGGTGTTTTGAGCGAGCCAAATCAAATGATGAAAGCATAGCATCGCTATGATTGAAATCATTTGATGCAGGCGCAGCCAAAACAACACATTTTTAAACGAAAGAAATAATCCTAAACAACTTCATTAATTAATATTTCTATTCATGGGTCTGACGACATTTATTCCAGGCGACATACTGAAACCTTATGTAAGGTTATTGGCTGTGTCTGAGGCTACTGAAGAAACAGAATATAAGGTTTTACCAGGCACTTCCTTAGTGATGGGCTTTCAGTATCACGGGCGCTTGGTAACTATCGAAAACACAACAATAAAACCACTGGATACAGCCGGGATAACCGGCATACAGGATAAATTCAGGGTATTCCGGAACTCAAAGAATATTGGCACCGTGCTCATCTTTTTCAATGAAACAGGGGCCGCCTATTTTTTCAGAGAACCTGTCAATGAACTGTTTGGAGAGAGTGTTTCTCTGGAAAATTTTGTGAGTAAATCTTTGCTCAATGAAATCGAAGAACAATTATCAGAAGCACAAACACATCAACAACGCATTGATATCATAGAGCAATTCCTGATAGCCCGACTCCAACCCATTCAGGCAGATATGCTGGTACAATCCGCCATTCAACAGATTCAGTTGGCCAAAGGGAATATCAGAATAAGCGAACTGGCTAAGCAATTATATACGAGCAAAAGTCCGCTGGAAAAGCGATTTAGAAAAATCGTAGGTGCATCGCCCAAAAAGTTCGCCTCCATCGTCAGGTTTAATGCTTTGCTCAAAGAATATACACTCGAAAAAACTTTGACTGAATTAGGCCTTGAAGCAGGTTATTTTGACCAGGCACATTTTATCCATGATTTTAAGGTTTTTACGGGAGAAACGCCTGAAGTGTATTTTAATAAGCCAAAGTAAATAATAAACAATCCATAAAAATCATCAATGAAAACCATCAAATCATTAATTGCGTTCTTTCCCCTCCTGCTTAGCTTTCAATCATGGAGCCAAACCAACCGCCTTGACATCAAGCACCTAACCGGAAATTTTTACGTCTACATTACCTATAACGATTATAAAGGCACGCTTTATCCTGCCAATAGTATGTATCTGGTGACTAAAGACGGTGTTGTGATGATTGATACTCCCTGGGATGAAAACCAGATGTTACCCTTATTGGATAGCATAGAAAAAAGACATAATAAGAAAGTAGTGATGAGCATTTCTACCCATTTTCATGCCGACCGTACAGCAGGGCTAAATATTCTTAAATCAAAAGGCATAAAGACTTATTCGAGCCTAAAGACATGGGAGATGTGCAAGAAATTCAAGGAACAGGAAGCAGAGTATCATTTCACAAAGGATACTACTTTTAGAGTAGGTGAATATACCTTTAAAACCTATTATCCGGGAGAAGGCCATGCGCCGGATAATATCATGGTCTGGTTTGAAAAAGATAAGGTCTTATACGGGGGCTGCTTTGTAAAAAGTAGCGAGGCTACCGATGTAGGCAATTTATCAGATGCCAATCCATTAGAATGGGAAAACTCTCTGGCACGCGCCATCAAAAAATACCCTGCACCAAAATACCTGATTCCCGGGCATTTATCCTGGGCAAACCCGAAATCAATGCAATACACTTTAGAGATGGTGAAGAAGCACAATAAACATTAAGGCAGTATTAAACTAAAAAATATTATCAGGAGCTATCGAAAATAGCTCTTTTTCTTTGTTCTTCGTACCAATTTATACCTAATTTCGTTCTATAAAATATAGTTATTTTTACTTATATTTGTATTAAATCAATTCAGAACTTATCATGAAATGGGCATATAGCATTGAGCAGAAGATGAAAGCAGCCATGGTACTGACGGTTATCTTTGTTTTTTTATTCATTAAGAATGTCTCAGACAAACGACACTTCAATGAATTAGGAGATAGTTTTTCGGCAGTATATAAAGACCGTCTAATGGCCGAAAGCTATATTTATGAGATGTCGAATCATTTATCAAGAAAAAAACTCCTGATTGACGATTGCAATACCAAAGAAGAACTCAACCAGATTAAAGACAAAATAAAGGCACATAATAATGCCATTCAGTTGTTGATTGGCTCTTATGAAACGACTAAACTAACCCCTACAGAAGAGGTATTATTTAAAGATTTCAGAAAAAAAATTACGGATGGGCTCGTATTAGAGCAAAAACATATCTATCAATCTGAATACAACAATGCAGAGAGTACCAGGCAGATATTAGACGAGGCCTTTTATGGGATGCTGAATACATTGAATCACTTATCGAATATTCAGATTACAGAAGGAGAAAAACTGAATAAAACTTCGCAGAAGATTGTGTTGGGTTCGGCTTCGGACACTCATTTTGAACTGACTCTGCTGATTGTTTTAGGTACCATCATCCTGACGCTCATTTTCACCTCAAGTTCAACCATGCCTAAGACACCGCAGAATCCTTCGTTGAATTAAGGTATTTGAGATAATAAATCCCAACAATTCGGCGGCTGAGCGGAGTCGAAGCCCCGGGGCGCTTGATAGACTCGGGCACGTGCCTTCGACTTCGCTCAGGCACCGATAATTTATAGGGTTTTAGTCTTTAAAAAACAAGTTTGACTAGATGTAAACCCTCAAAAAAGCCTCTGAAACAATCTCAGAGGCTTTTCTATTTATTGTTTCAATCTAAACACCAGCCCACCTAAAGGTGGTAATGAGATTTCAATCGAATTATCTTTTCCGTGTAATGGAATCTTGTCTGTATTTACACTTCCGTTCAAAACGCCCGTCCCCCAGTATTTCTGATTATCACTATTGAAAACTTCTTCATAAGTCCCACTTCCCGGCACACCTATTCTATAGTGAAAACGAGGCACAGGTGTGAAGTTCAATACAACTATCGTTGTATCGTTTTCATTAAAGCCTTTACGTGCATATACTATCACGGCATTTTCACGGTCGCTTGTATCAATCCATTCAAAACCATCAGGCGAGAATTGTTTATCAAAGAAAGAGGCTTCCCCACGATACATGCCGTTCAGATCTTTTATTAATTCGTTAATTCCTTTGTTTGGTTGTTGCTCCAGTAAATGCCAATCGAGACTCTTTTCAAAATTCCACTCAGCATATTGTGCAAACTCGCCACCCATAAACAAGAGTTTGGTACCGGGGTGCGTAAACATATAAGTAAACAACAAGCGAAGGTTTGCAAATTTTCTCCATTGGTCGCCTGGCATTTTTTCAATCAGCGACCCTTTACCATACACTACTTCGTCATGAGAAAGCGGCAACATGAAGTTTTCAGAGAAGCCATAAACCAGACTGAAAGTAATATCGTTCTGATGCCATTTTCTATACATCGGGTCTTTGGCAAAATAGCGCAGCGTATCGTTCATCCAGCCCATCATCCATTTCATACCAAAGCCTAATCCACCAGTATAAACAGGCCTTGAAACTCCCGGAAATGCCGTTGATTCTTCTGCAATGGTTTGTGTATCAGGGAAACTTCTATAAATTTCTTCGTTCAGTTCTTTGAAAAGTGAGATTACCTCCAGATTTTCCCTACCACCAAAAATATTCGGTATCCATTCTCCGGCATTGCGTGAATAATCACGATAAAGCATAGAGGCAACAGCATCAACCCGTAAACCATCAGCATGAAATCTGTCTAGCCAGAAAAGGGCATTGCTTATCAGAAATGAGCGCACCTCATAGCGACCATAATTGAAGATATAACTCTTCCAGTCCGGGTGGTAACCCATACGCGGGTCTTCGTGTTCATATAAGGCTGTACCATCAAAACGATAAATACCATGTGCATCTTTCGGATAATGTGACGGAACCCAGTCTAATATTACACCAATGCCATTGATATGCAATTGCTCTACCAGATACATGAAATCTTGCGGAGTACCGAATCGGCTGCTTGTTGCAAAATAGCCTGTAATCTGATAACCCCATGATGGCTCATAAGGATGTTGCATGATTGGCATAAACTCTACGTGCGTAAAGCCCATGTCTTTGATATAAGGCACAAGAGAATTCGCTACTTCACGGTATGTCAGTCTGCGTTCAGGGTCGCCAGGGTCACGTTGCCATGAGCCCAAATGCAATTCATAAACCGAAATCGGGGCATTTAAAGCATTCTTCTGGCGGCGCGTCTGCATCCAGTCCTGGTCTTTCCATTCATACCAGGTATCCCATATCACCGAGGCTGTTTTGGGCGGGTGTTCCCAATGCAGGGCAAAAGGGTCTCCTTTTTCAAAGTCTTCACCTGTATTTGACGAAATAAAATATTTATACACTTCACCATTACCAATATTCGGAATCCAGCCTTCCCAGATACCCGAACCATCCCAGCGTGAACTCAGCGGGTGAGACCCACGTGACCAGCCGTTAAAATCACCTATAACCGATAAATAACGTGCATTAGGAGCCCAGACTGCAAAATATGTACCTACGACGCCCTGGTTTTCAAGTACGTGCGAACCCATCTTTTCGTATAAACGATAATGCTTACCTGCCTTGAAAAGATTAATATCAAAATCTGTAAATAAACTAAATGGCTCTACGTTTTTGAAATCGGGGCTAGTGTCTTGTAGTTCTTCTTGTTTCTTGGTAGAAGTCGTTTTTTTTGCCATAGGTTGAAGCGAATATATTTTGTTTTCCAATTGGTAAAAATAGAGTAGTGGTTCTACAATTCCAAGAAGCAAAGTATATTTGTCTACGAAAATATTTCTTATTAAATTTCAATCGCTACTAAGTTTAATTATAAAATCTCATAACAACAATACTATGACTGCGCCATTAGCTGAACGTTTACGTCCGAAAAAATTAGATGACTACATTGGTCAGGAACATATTCTGGGCAAAAACAAACCCCTCCGCAAATCTATAGAGGCAAACCTTGTGCCTTCAATGATTTTGTGGGGGCCTCCGGGTACCGGAAAAACTACATTAGCCTTGTTGATAGCCGAAACGACCAAGCGGCAGTTTCATCAATTAAATGCTGTCAGTTCGGGGGTAAAAGAGTTGCGGGAGGTTATCAGCAAGGCTTCCGGTTTATTCCCTCCTATTGTTTTTATTGATGAAATTCATAGATACAATAAATCTCAACAGGATTCTCTCTTGACGGCCGTAGAAAAAGGACAGATTACGCTGATAGGTGCCACGACTGAGAATCCCTCTTTTGAGCTTAATAGTGCGGTGCTTTCCCGTTGTCAGGTTTATATTCTGGAATCTTTCGGAGAAAAGGAATTAAAAGAGCTGACCGACAGAGCCATCAGAGAAGATGTAGAATTGAAAGAAAGAGACATAAAAGTAG
>CALRLS020000089.1:0-13606 GCA_943368815.1 Cyanobium sp. NIES-981 | reverse complement strand
CGTAAAAGTTTGTTCATTCGCATTTTAGTTTGTTATAGGATTAATTAAAGAAATTAAAAGTAAATTAAAAATAGGTAAATACCTCATGCAGAGAGGTCAAAATTGGCAATAAACCTTAATAAAGTACTTAATATACAAGAGAAACTTGTAATAATTCAAAAAATGAATGATGGTTGTACCGAAACTAATAAGATAAAAGGCAGGAAAATAAAAATAATAACCGGATTGGTTTGAATAAAATTAATATCGTTTAGTAATCATAGGGTATAGTATTATAGTTTAGTTTTGAAAATGCTTTCACCAAATATCAGGAAATTTTAGATGTATGCCAAGAAAACGCCTACAAAAAAGAACTTCATTTAGACAAAAGACGAAAAAATAAAATAATATGCTGTTGTTTTTGAATACAATTTTTAATTTTTCTGCATTTTACTTAGAATTTCTTCTAATCTGTCAAAGTTTTCTTCGTTTGCTCCAATTATGAAATCTTTCAGGTTTTTATACACTTTTGGAGATTCAAGAATCATACTATAGCTTAATTGAGTGTGATTTGGTGTATCAGTATCTGAAAAAATAACGGTTCCTTTATAATAAGGCCCGCTCATGTGGTCAAAGACGATTTTTTCTAAAGGGACAATTTCTCTGAAAATACTATTGTTTTTATAGTCTTTACCATCAGGCCCGTGCATAATGAATTTCCAATGCCCATTAATATTAAAATCAAATTCATGAAAAGTATTTGTAAATCCGTTTGGCCCCCACCATTTAGCAAGAATTCCGGGGTCGGAATAGGCTTTGTACAATAATTCTCTGGATACATTGAAAATACGTGTAGATACGATTTCAGGTGCGGTGTCTTCAGCAGGGTTTGTAGTAGTAGAACTCATAAAAAGAATAAGCGTTTATAATGTCTGGTTTTAGATTAGGACCAAGGCAAATATAAAAAATTATTCATTATCAAAATCGGGGTTTCGTTTTATTGTCTTTTATTTACAGATACTTTTAGAAAATAATGTACTGATATTTGATGTAGTTTGCTTTTTAGATATGCCCATCATTATAGAAAAACAATATAGTAATCAATCGCATGTAGCTGTATGGCAAATAACAGAATCACATGATGAGTTACAGGCTTTGCTGCCGTCTGAAATTCTGACAGATGCCGAACTGGCAACTATTCATCATACACAGAAGCAGATTGAATTCTTTTGCAGCAGACTTACGATTAAGTTTCTGGCAGATAAATTAGGAATAAGGTACCTGGGTATTAAAAAAGATGAACACGGTAAGCCGTATCTAGTGGGTTCTGATTGGCAGTTCTCTCTTACGCATACTATTGAATATATTGCTGTTGTCATGCACCAGACCAAATCACTGGGTATAGATTTGGAACAACCCAGTGAAAAACTTTTAAGAATTGCGCATAAGTATCTGTCTGAAACCGAAAGAGCTGATGCTGGCAAAGATTTAGACAAACTTTGTATTTACTGGTCAGCTAAAGAATCCTTATATAAGCTATATGGTAAACGTAAAGTGATTTTTATTGATAACCTGTTAATTGCTCCGTTCAGGAAAGACCAACAGGCTATCAATGGCCGACTTAAAATCAATGAGATTGACGAGCAATACACATTGATTGTAGAAAAAATAGATAAATATTATTTAGTGACGGTTTGCTAGACTATTCTGACAACAGCTTTAGTATCTTCTCAACTTCCCGCACACGTTCAAGGTCTGATACCTTCTCAAAAGATACAATCAGATTGCGTAATACTCTGCTTACAATATCCAGATTAGTGCAAGGCTGAAAAAAACTTTCCTGTGGCAATAGATGCATTTGTTTGATATAATTGCTTATATCAGCCTTTGAGAAAATAAGACCACGGTTAAATACATTGATGTAAAACTGTATCTGTGGATTCTTATAGGTCAGTACAAATAAACTTGGCAGATTAACCCCACTTACCGGAATACCCAGGCGTTTCGCAATAAGCATATAAATGACACAAAGCGAAATCGGATTACCTTTTCTTTGCTCAAAAACCTGATTGAGCATAGAGTTGGCAGGCGAATGGAAGTTTTTAGTGTTTGACAAAAACTTATACTTTTCAAAAAAGACCTGGTTTAGTATTCTTATCTGATCGTGTGGATGTAAATCATCTCTGAACTCCAGCCAGACATCAAAATAAATATCGTTTATGCTTTGCTTCAATTTTTCCAGACTCAAATCAGGATACTGATAAGTGGCCACAATCCACATACCTTCTAAAAGATCCTGAAACCCATTCTCTTTCCACTCCAACAAGCGCGAAACCAGTAAATTATATTGTAAATTATGAATTAAGTCTTCTATTCTCTTTTGTAATATCGGATTCAATCCATTCTCTTGCCAATGGTCTTCTAATAGCGGAATTACAGACCCACCCATCGTTCGTAGTTGCTTCTCTACATGCTGCACTACTTCAATATCGTCGTCATCGAGTAGTGTAACCAATGCTTTTATTTCTGATTCTTTCATAGCTATTCCTCTTTCTAAATCATAAATAGTTGATTGCCAATAAATTAAATGGCTGTGTGCTAACTAAATAAAACTTCAAAGCCCAAATTTTTCTAATTACACCTCTAAATTCATACTTTTGTTAAAAAAACAAACATTTTTTTTGAAAACTTTTTTTAAACATTCTCAGGACATTTTTCGCTTATGAAAATTTTAGTAACAGGCGGAGCTGGTTTCATCGGCTCACATACAGTTGTAGAACTGATCAATGCCGGGTACGAACCCGTGATAATTGATAACTTTAATAATTCTGAAAAGACTGTATTAAAAGGATTACGGAAAATTCTGAAAAGACCTGTGAAGTGTTATGAGAAAGATTGTAACGATGTGAAAGCATTGGAGCAGATATGTATCAAAGAAAATATAGAAGGGGTCATTCACTTTGCTGCCTATAAAGCAGTAGGGGAGTCGGTTGCAAACCCGTTGAAATATTATGAAAACAATATCGGGTCTACCCTGAAGGTGCTGGAAGTAATGTTAAAGCTGGGTATTAAGAACCTTGTTTTTTCTTCCTCATGTACGGTATACGGCCAACCAGATACCATCCCTGTTACAGAAGATACTCCTCGTAAACCTGCGGCTTCGCCTTATGGTAATACCAAAACTATTTGTGAGGATATTCTGCGTGATACCATTACAGCCGGAAATTCGCTGAAAATCATTGCATTACGCTATTTTAATCCGATTGGTGCGCACCCTTCTGCCAACATCGGTGAGTTGCCAAGAGGTGTGCCTAGTAATTTAGTGCCTTTTATCACCCAAACGGCTATCGGCATCAGACCTAAGCTGACAGTGTTTGGAAATGATTACGATACATCTGACGGAACGAACGTAAGGGATTTTATTCATGTGGTTGACCTGGCAAAGGCTCATGTTTCGGCATTAAAATTGCTTTCTAATCAACAGGATAATTATTATGATGTATTTAATGTAGGTACTGGCCGAGGCAACACGGTTTTAGAAATTATCAAGGCCTTTGAGAAAGTGAATAAAGTGAAACTGAATTACGAAATTGGCCCTCGACGTGCAGGAGATGTAGAGAAAATTTATGGAAGTGTGGAGAAAGCAGAAAAAGTAATGGGTTGGAAAACGGAAAAAACGCTGGAAGATAGTGTAAGAGATGCCTGGAGATGGGAAAAGAAAATTGCTAAAAAATAAGATTGGCTGAATTAGGTGTGATTTCGACTTCTATAGCCGAACGCCCTAATAAATAAGCCAGATACCAAGTTTAAAATAGAAAATATACAAATGCAATCAAAACACATTTTAATAACCGGCGGTGCAGGTTTTATCGGTTCTCATGTAGTTCGCCTTTTTGTTACTAAATATCCGGATTATCAGATTGTCAACCTGGATAAATTGACTTATGCGGGTAATCTTGAAAATCTAAAGGATATTGAAGAATTTCCAAACTATACTTTTGAAAAAGGAGATATAGTAGATGCTGATTTTATCACGGGCTTGTTTCAGAAATATAATTTTGATGGAGTTATTCACTTAGCAGCTGAGTCGCATGTTGATAGGTCAATTACAGACCCGATGTCGTTCGTGATGACCAATGTGATAGGCACAGTGAATCTATTGAATGCCGCCCGTGAAGCATGGAAAGGCGTTAATTATGAAGGTAAACGTTTCTATCATGTATCTACAGATGAGGTATATGGTGAGTTGCATAATCCTGAGGAGTTCTTCGTAGAAACGACAAGCTATGACCCACGTTCGCCTTATTCGGCATCAAAGGCCTCTTCTGACCACTTTGTAAGGGCTTATTATAATACTTATAAATTGCCTGTAGTGGTATCTAACTGCTCTAATAATTACGGCCCGAATCATTTTCCGGAGAAGTTGATTCCATTAATGATTAATAATATCATTCATAATTTTCCATTGCCTGTATATGGTAAAGGCGAAAACGTGAGAGACTGGCTTTATGTAAAAGACCATGCCCGTGCCATTGATGTGATTTATCATAATGGAGTAAACGGAGAAACTTATAATATCGGTGGTTTCAACGAATGGAAAAACATTGATATAGTGCATTTATTGTGCAGAATCATGGATGAAAAACTTGACCGTCCGGAAGGAACATCTGTTAAGTTGATTACTTATGTACAAGACCGTGCAGGGCATGATTTAAGATATGCCATTGATGCCACTAAATTAATGAAAGAATTAGGCTGGGAGCCATCTTTGCAGTTTGAAGAAGGTCTGGCAAGCACCGTAGACTGGTATCTGGCTAATACAGACTGGCTGAAAAACGTAACCAGTGGTGATTATCTGAATTACTACGAAAGTATGTATGCAAACAGATAAGACTTATTAGTGATATATCAACGAGAAAAGCACGAATTGACTCGTGCTTTTCTCGTTTTAATAACTTTATTTATCCGAAGGTACTTTCTTGCTCCAATAACTGGCTAATAAAGAACCACTAATGTTCATAATAGGCCCAAACAAAGCAGGAGCTATACCTACAGTAGCTAATTTGCCCATTGCCTTAGCGAGTCCGGATGCCAGACCTGCATTCTGCAAACCTACTTCAATTGCAACGGTGCGGCAATCCTGTTCGGGCAATTTGAATAATCTCGCTCCCCAGTAACCTAAAATAAATCCACCGACATTATGCAGCATGGTGGCAAAAACTAATGCTAAACCAACGGTTTGCAGCGATTTTTGCCCGGCAGAGGTGATAATCACAATAATGACAAGAATACCACCCATCGAAATAAGCGGAAGTATTTTTTGCAGCCATGCACTGCGGTTTTTTAGAATCTTATTGATTAAAAAACCAATGGCAACAGGAATGATAATCATTTTAACAATATCAATCATCATTGACCAGAAATCTATATCAATAAATTGCCCACCTAAGAGTTTCATTAAAAACGGTGTCAGAAAAGGGGCTAAAATAGTAGCTAAAGAAGTAATAGTAATAGACAGGGCAACATTGGCTTTAGAAATATAAGAGATAACATTTGATGCCAGACCACTCGGTGAACAACCTACCAGAATAACCCCGGCAGCTACCTCAGGAGGAAAATTGAAAGTATTGGCAATGGCAAAGCCTAAAAAAGGCATGATGGTAAACTGACAAACGAGACCGATAATAACGGCCTTTGGCATTTTAATAACACCCAGAAAATCATCATAAGTCATGGTAGTACCCATTCCAAACATAATAATCTGTAATAGCGGAATGATTAGTTCCTTCAATTGAAAACCGTTGACTTCGATAAAATATTGAGGGAAGAAGTACGCAATAGCAAATGCTGCTATCAGGCATAGCGTGTAGACATAGTTTCTCATTAATAAATAGCGTTTTAGGTTGAATCTTACAGGTGTTGTGGCAATGGTCTTATAATCAGGCTTTAGGGTGCGCCTGTTGATATACTTTCTTCAGTTTTTCAATGGTATTATGTGTATAAACCTGTGTGGCGGCAAGGCTTGTATGGCCTAATAAGTCTTTAATAGCATTCAGGTCAGCACCGCGGTTTAATAAATGGGTGGCAAAAGTATGTCTTAATACGTGTGGACTGCGTTGTTCAAGCGAAGTGACCAGCGACAAATATTTCTTTACAAGACGCTGAATAAACATCGGATATGCCTGCGTACCATTATCAGTCAGAATCAGGTAGTGATTATCTTTGTGTTCCGGATTTTCCTGAAGAACTTCCTCCCGATATTTGAGATAGATATTTATGGCCTCCATCAGGTTTTTATTGATGGGTATTACCCTATGTTTGTTTCTTTTGCCAAGTACAGTCAGATTATTATTGTAGAGATTAATATCACCTATTTTCAAACCTATCAGTTCGGCAAGCCGCATTCCTGTGCCATAAAGTAGTTCTAATACCAGTTTATCCCGTAAGCCTGCAAAATCATTGCTGAACTCCACATCATCGAGCATGGTTTGCATGGGTTTTTCTTCCACAAACTTAGGTAATGAGCGGCTGGTTTTAAGCGCCTTGATTTTAAGCATGGGGTCGGCAGTAATGGTTTTGTGGCGCATTAAAAAATTATAATAGCTCCGGAGTGTGGCAATTTTGCGATTAATACTCCGGCTATCCATTTTTTCTTCGGCCATACTGGCAATCCACGACCGGACCATCTGGAAGTCGGCCTTTTCAGGTTCTTTTAATTCGTATTGAAACTGGAGATAGAGAGAAAACTGCTTCATATCGCTTTCATAAGCCGTAAGCGTATGATGGCTGAGCCGTTTTTCGAACTGGATATGCTGTAAAAAATAAGAAACCATACTAGCAAATAGCTATTTACTTTTGTGTAAATAGAACTGCTAATATGGTTTAAAATATATCAAGATACAATTAACAATCGAAATTTATCATTCCGTGTTGATTGCTAACTGACTAAATGTCTTCGTTGCTTCTCAACTGGCCTACGTAACGGGCATGAATAACTTCATTACGACGGGCTACAGAAGGTTTTTCAAAAGCCTGACGTTTACGCAACTGACGTAATACACCCGTTTTTTCAAATTTCTTCTTAAAACGTTTCAATGCTTTATCAATAGATTCGTTTTCTTTTACATTTACTATTAACATATAAATACACCTCCTTTTGTTTGGGGTTGCAAAACTAGAAATAATTATTTGATTTTTCAAATAGTTTCTTGATTTTCAGGAAATTAAATCAGGCTTAGCATGGGTATTTTCTGAAATAACGTAGTTTTGCAGTATTCATTAAAACGCTTCTTCATGAAAATCGCCATAATTGATTTAGGTACCAATACTTTTCATTTATTAATTGTTGAAAACTCACAGACTCTCTATAAGGAATCAATTCCTGCAAAAATCGGCAAAGGTGGCATAAGTCAGGGGATTATTTCAGAAGAAGGTATGCAAAGAGCCCTTGGTGTATTGAGGCATTTTAAATCTATAATTGATATGCATCAGGTATCTACTGAACAAATTTTTGCTATTGGCACAAGTGCTATCAGAAATGCCGCAAACAAAGAGGGATTTATTGAAAGAGTAGCAAAGGAAACAGGCATACATATACAGGTGATTTCGGGTGATAAAGAAGCAGAATTGATTTATTACGGTGTAAAAGATGCGCTTCAAATCAATGAAACATCTATGATAATGGATATTGGTGGTGGGAGCGTTGAGTTTATTATCTGTAACCATGACAAAATTTTCTGGAAACAGAGTTTTGAAATAGGAGGGCAGCGATTGATGGATAAATTCATGAAAAATGACCCAATTTCGATACGATCAGTACAGCAAATGGACGATTTCTTCCGGGAGAAACTATTGCCTTTAGCCAATGCCTGCCATCAATATGCCCCACAGACCCTCATTGGTTCATCGGGTTCTTTTGATACCCTGATAGATATGTTTTTTATGAAGGAGAAAGGCGAATTGCCACATGCAGACGAGATAGGTTTTGACTATTCCTTACCAGAGTTTTACAGGGCTTATGACGAACTACTATTCAAAAACCATGAAGAAAGGATGGCGATTCCGGGCATGATTGAATTGCGGGTTGATATGATAGTAGTTGCCGTATGCCTGATTAAATACATTATACAGGCATTTGAAATTAATCATATAAGGGTTTCAAGTTATGCTTTGAAAGAGGGGATTCTGGCGAAGATAATAGCTGATAACCATTTATTAGTTTTTTTTAAATCGTAAGCCAATGCTTGTGTACAATACAAAACATCTTTAATCACCCTTTAATCTGTCTTCAATATCCTTTTTATATCTCTACCCTTATTTTGTATCAACAAGATAGTCTTCAATTTTGTTAAGCATATAATAGCATCTTAGTCAAGACTTATCACAAACACAGAGAGAATCCATCATGGCAGAAAAAAAACTAGCCGGGCAAACAGCTATTGTTACAGGTGCAAGCTCAGGTATTGGGGAGGGCGTAGCTTTAGCCTTAGGCGAAGCAGGAGCCAATGTAGTAGTCAATTATAATTCTAATGCTGAGGCGGCCAATGCGGTGGTCGAGAAAATCAGGTCTTTTGGAAGCAAAGCTATTGCCATTCAGGCCAATGTAAGTAATGAAGAATCTGTTCAAGCCATGTTTAAACAGGCAATTGAAGAATTTGGGACAATTGATATTTTAGTCAATAATGCCGGATTACAGAAAGATGCAAAATTTGATGAAATGACGCTTGAACAATGGGAGTTGGTAATAGATATTAACCTGACAGGGCAATTCTTATGTGCCAGAGAAGCCATCAGAGAATTTCTTCGCCGTGGGCCGGTTCCTGAACGCTCATTAGCTACCGGAAAAATCATTTGTATGAGTTCGGTACATGAGCAGATTCCCTGGGCTGGGCATATTAACTATGCTTCTTCAAAAGGCGCAATCAAAATGTTTATGCAAAGCCTGGCACAGGAATATGGCGACAGGAAGATACGTGTCAATAGTATCTGTCCGGGAGCAATCCAGACTCCTATTAATAGAGCAGCATGGGAAACACCACAGGCATTGAATGGTTTGTTGAGTCTCATACCTTATAACCGAATAGGTCAACCCAGTGATATTGGCAAATTAGCTGTTTTCCTTGCCTCAGATGATTCAGATTATATTACTGGAACCAGTATTTTCATCGACGGAGGAATGACCGTATTGGAGAGTTTTGTAGACGGAGGATAATGAATAATATGGGGCATTAGATAAGTAAATGTCTTATTATAAGGTATTTATATTCGTTATTTTGGTATCTAAAATAATAAAATCCATTTGCGTAGAGACATATTGCATACGTCTCCAAGGGGCCATATAATCCAATAAATGTATTTTGAAGAGACTATTTTAAAACACATTGACAATTAATTATACATCAAAAACCATTTGTAGATACCCAAGGGTAGTAACGAGATTGCATACGTCCAAAGATGTATAATTTAATAAAAACAATGCTTTTATACAGAGAAATCCTTTTTCAATTACATTCTATCGGTATATTTTACTCATCAAACTCACATTAATAGCTTTATAAAAAACAACTACCAAATCCACCATTTAAATTATCTGGCCATCAATTAATAGCATGAATCCCGAACAAGAAAGATTAAATAGCAATGCACAGAAGGAAGTCCCATTAGAGAAATGGGGTTCATATTTGTCTGAACGGCAATGGGCAACTGTCAGGGAAGACTATAGTGTCAATGGCGATGCCTGGGGTTATTTTCCGCATGACCACGCCCGTTCCCGGGCGTATCGTTGGGGAGAGGACGGTCTGGGAGGAATATCAGACTCCCGCCAAAACCTTTGCTTTGCATTAGCGCTCTGGAACGGGAAGGATACTATATTAAAAGAAAGGCTATTTGGCTTAACCAACAGCGAAGGGAATCATGGCGAAGACGTAAAGGAACTGTACTATTATCTGGATAATGTTCCTACACATTCTTATATGAAGTTTCTGTATCAGTATTCGCAAGCAGCATTTCCTTATGAAAGACTGGTTGAAGAGAACAAAAAAAGAAGCAGAAAGCAACCGGAGTATGAATTGCTGGACACTGGTATTTTTGATGATAATAAGTACTTTGATGTATTTATAGAGTATGCCAAGAATAATTCTGATGATATCTGTATCCAGATAGAGGTCTTTAACAGAAGCCTTGAAAATGCAACTATTTGGGTTTTGCCAACCTTATGGTTCCGAAACAGATGGGCTTATAAAGATTTGACAGAGCGGCCTTCTATACAAGCCCTTAGTGATGCTTGTGTACGGGCAAGCCACGAGTTTCTGGGAGATTATTTCTTGTATTTTCAGCAGGCAAAGGACACTTTGTTTACTGAGAATGAAACAAATGTAGAGCGGGTTTTTGGTGGTATAAATACCAGCCCTTTCGTAAAAGATGCCTTTCATGAGGCAGTCTGTCAGGGAAACGAAGCGCTCTATGATTTGTTAAGGAATAATCGGCAAGGAACAAAATTTGCCCCGATTTATGAATTAAACATTGAGGGTAATTCTTCAAAGAAGATTATGCTCAGATTAACCAACAAAGAAAATGTTGACCCTTTTAATCATAGCTTTAGTCAGGTATTTTCAGATAGACGTGAAGAAGCTGAAGAGTTTTATAGGCAATATGTGCCGTCGGAAAGCAAAGAATCAGAAGACAATACATCGCCTGATTTCAACTCTTCCGGGTTCAACTCATCAAACCCCGGAACGGATTTAAAAAATATACAGCGGCAAGCCTTTGCAGGGCTTTTATGGAGCAAACAGTATTATCATTATGATATAGAGCGATGGCTTGAAGGAGACCCCAATCAGATTTCTCCACCCGATGAACGTTTTGTAGGTAGAAATGCTGAATGGATATATCTGAAAAATCAGGATGTGATTTCAATGCCTGATAAGTGGGAATACCCCTGGTATGCCGCATGGGATCTCGCCTTTCACTGCGTACCGATGGCTATGCTCGACCCTACCTTTGCCAAAAATCAGTTAATCTTAATTACAAGAGAATGGTATATGAGCCCGAACGGGCAGATACCTGCCTATGAATGGAATTTTTCTGATGTTAATCCTCCTGTGCATGCATGGTCCGCTTTGTCTATCTACCGTATCGAAAAAACAATTCATGGCAGAGAAGATGTGAATTTTCTGAAACGGATTTTTCAGAAATTGCTTATCAATTTTACGTGGTGGGCAAACCGGGAAGACGAAAACGGTAATAATATCTTTACCGGAGGTTTTCTGGGCTTAGACAATGTTGCTGTGGTAGACAGAGATAATCTGCCAATTAACTCAAATTTAGAGCAGGTAGACGCAACGGCATGGATGGCGATGTATGCGCTCAATATGATGGATATTGCACTGGAAATTGCCCAGCACGACCCGAGTTTTGAAGATGCAGCTACAAAGTTTTATGAGCATTTTGTGTTCATAGCCGAATCATTGAATAAGGGCTTATGGGACACAGAGGATAGTTTCTTTTATGATTTACTCTATACGCAAGGTGGAAAGATTACTTCAATGAAAGTGCGCTCTATTGTAGGATTAAGCACTTTGTTTGCAGTTTCAATTATCGACCAGAAGAAAATTGCCCATCTTCCGGACTTCAAAAAACGTATTGCCTATATCAAAGATTACCGTACCAAAGCAAATAAATTTTTACCTAGTGAACAAATGGCAGAAGATGGCAATATCTTACTCTCATTGGTAAACAGGACAATGCTAACAAGGCTTTTGCAGATAATGCTTGATGAAAACGAATTCCTGTCAGTGGGCGGTATCCGTGCCTTATCGAAATATTATGAGGAAAATCCGTATACAGTTAATGTACAGGGTGTAGATTATTCCATCAATTATGTTGCAGGGGAGTCTGACTCAGAAATATTTGGCGGAAATTCTAACTGGCGTGGACCTGTATGGATGCCTGTTAATTATCTGATTATAAAGGCATTGAAAAAATACTATCAGTTTTATGGTAATAGTTTCAAAGTAGAGTTCCCGACTGGTTCCGGTAAATTAATGAATCTGAATGAAGTATCTGAAGCTTTAGCTGCCAGGCTGGTAAATATTTTTCGGAGAAACGAGGCTGACGAACGCCCTGTACATGGAGCATATCAGGAATTTTATCAAAGGCCTACAAACCGGGACTTATTACTTTTCTATGAATATTTCGATGGAGACACAGCGCGTGGGGTGGGGGCTTCACATCAAACCGGTTGGACAGCCGTTATCGCAGAACTAATTAATCAGGCTGTTTGGGAAAAGGAGACGTGAAAATGGGTTTGGACCTATTATAAAATGGTAGAGACAAAGCACCGCCTTGTCTCTATTTGCATTAAAAGGAAATTCCCTATTATATTTTCAAACCTTACACACCCTCTGCCACAACCTCTTTCACCTCAGGTACCATTGTTGTCAATAAACGTTGGATACCGTCACGAAGGGTAACAGTAGATGATGGGCAGCCACTGCATGAACCTTGCAGGTATACTTTTACCTGTCCGGTTATTTCATCAAAGGAGGCAAAATTGATTGCTCCACCATCTGATTCTACAGCAGGGCGTACGTATTGGTCGAGCGTAGATTTGATTTTAGCAACTATAGCTGAATCATTCGCATCGATTATCAAAGTATTCTTATCAATGGTTTTTTGAGCAAAAACCGGGTGCTCCTGCTCAAAGTATATCTTTAAAAATTGCTTTATATCATATACCACGTCTTCCCACTCGGTTTCATCGTCTTTAGTAATGGTAATGAAATTAGAGGCAATAAAAATTCTTCTGACAAAAGGAAACTGAAACAAGTCAGCGGCCAATGGGGATGCTTTGCTCTCTTCTGCTGTTGAGACAATAGTTGGATAATCGAACGATAAGCCTTCCGGAGCTAGTTCAAAGTTCAATACAAATTTCATGGAATTTGGATTGGGACTTAGCTCAGTATAAATCATTGTTTGGCGTTTAAGCATGACAATCGGGTATATTAAATAAATAATGTCTGTCTAAGAACACCATTTGCTGAAAATTAGTTTGGGTGGGACATAAAAAAACCTGCCCGGTGAGGCAGGTTCTAAAAGTCTTTAACAGATGCTTATGCTTCTGCAACGATGTGAACGAAAGATTTTCCGTCACGTCCTTTTTTAAATTCTACAGTACCATCGGTTAATGCGAAAAGTGTATGGTCTCTACCAAGACCTACATTAACACCCGGATTATGTTTGGTACCACGTTGACGAACGATGATGTTTCCGGCGATAGCCGTTTGGCCACCAAACAATTTAACGCCTAAGCGTTTACTTTCTGATTCGCGTCCGTTTCTTGACGAACCAACACCTTTTTTGTGTGCCATGACCTTATTCTCTTTTGATTACTGAATTGCAATGAATAATTTTACGGTTGAATTTCACAACCAAATGTTTTACGCTGCTATTTCGTCGATTTGAATTTTAGTCAAATACTGACGGTGACCGTTTTTCTTAACGTAACCTTTACGACGTTTTTTCTTGAAAACGATTACTTTTTCGCCTTTAAGGTGTTCGATAATAGTTGCTTTTACTGAAGCACCTTCTACGGTTGGAGCACCTACTGAGATAACCCCACCGTTGTCAA
>CALRLS020000088.1:0-13708 GCA_943368815.1 Cyanobium sp. NIES-981 | reverse complement strand
GCGTTTCTTTCCACCTATCAAGCCCAAAAAGCATTGATGGAAAAAAACAAGGTTGGTTTTGAATGATGAAATATATTTGAACCTGAAATACCGAGGCGGCTCATATTTGCCTCATGCACTTACTCATTACATATTTACTAATGAAAATAATTGAGACTACCAATATTTCTAAACGCTACATCATGGGTAGCGAAATAATTGATGCTTTAAAATCAGTTACTATTTCAGTAGACAAAGGAGAATATGTAGCCTTTATGGGGCCTTCAGGTTCGGGTAAATCCACATTGATGAATATCATCGGCTGTCTGGATTCACCAACAGGAGGTAGTTACATATTAAACAACCAGGACGTGAGCCGCATGAGCGAGAACGAACTGGCCGAAGTAAGAAACAAAGAAATTGGTTTCGTCTTTCAGACATTCAATCTTTTACCTCGTCAATCTGCTTTAGAGAATGTAGCATTGCCTCTTATTTATGCAGGCTATACGAAGTCTCAACGCACCGAGAAAGCAATGCAGACACTAAAGAACGTAGGCCTGGAAAACAGAGCACATCATAAACCTAACGAGTTATCGGGTGGACAGCGCCAACGTGTAGCTATTGCCAGAGCTTTGGTTAATGACCCAAGTATATTATTGGCCGATGAGCCTACAGGTAACCTTGATACCAGAACATCTTATGAAATCATGGAGTTATTCGATCAGTTGTATTCAAAAGGCAATACGATTGTGATGGTAACGCACGAAGAAGACATAGCAAAATATTCTCATAGAATTGTTCGTTTACGTGATGGTCTGGTTGAGTCTGATAAAGTTAATCCTACGCCAACGAATCCGAGGGAAATGGCAAAATTGTTTCTGGAAAAAATTAAAGAATAATTTTTAAAGAGGGGTATAAACTAAACAACCTGCTTTTTCGTTAATACCCATAGAACCAACAATAAAACCTGATTTTACGATGAAAAAAACAGTATTACTTCTTACATTTTTATTTTCGATTAGTTCTTTAGTATTTGCTCAAAAAGCAAGTCCACACGTGACAGCTGAAAGCAAAAACGTGAAAGTAACTTATGGACAACCGTCAAAAAAAGGACGTGTGATTTTTGGGGGCTTAGAGAAATTCGGAACGGTATGGAGAACCGGTGCAGATGAAGCAACAGAAATTACGTTCAGCAAAGATGTTAAATTTGGTGGCAAAGCAGTTAAAGCAGGTACTTATACACTTTTCTCAAAATTAGGAGAGAAAGAGTGGACAATCATATTAAACAGTGAGTTGAAACAATGGGGTGCTTACGGCTACGATAAAATCAAAGATAAAAACGTAGCAGAGGTAACAGTACCGACAAAAACATTGTCGACTCCGGTTGAAAAGCTAACAATCACTACTGATGATAAGGTTTTAACCATCGCCTGGGATACCACTAGCGTGAGTGTTCCCATGGAGTTTTAGGGTTTAGGTAAGTGTAGTGATAAAAAGCAGGGGCATGTGCTTCTGCTTTTTTTGTGTATTTATAAATGATTCTGGCACGAAAGATGTTATTTTTACTGTAATATTCCCGGTGTCAGAAAAAGAAATAAAATTTTTTCTGACACCGGGCGTTTATATATAGATTAAATGAAGTGTATAAAAAATGAGATTTCTACCAGTCATAATTATAAGTGCAAGCCTTTTAACGGGCATCAATGCTGTGGCACAGACTCCCGTTCCTAGCTCGGTTCCGACTGCAAAGAAGAGAAAGGCGAAGGATATATTCAAAGATGCCTTAAAGAATGGCCCGGTTGAGGTAAGCGGCGCCCCAAAAGTATCAGGGTCTCTGGGAGGTTCTGCCGGAGCGTCTTCTGCTCTGGGTTCAAAGGATGCTTCGTTACCATCTGCTGATTTGAGTATTTCAAGTATAGATGATGCCAAAAAATTTGCTACTGAAACTTTACCCGATTTAGGCTTAAAAATCTCTAAAAGCTTCAAAAAAGTAAAGAAAGAACTGAAAGGACTTAAAAGAGAATTTAATGGCCGTGATTATGAAGGATTAAAAGTAGAAAAACAAATTCTTCGTCAGGGTAGTGGAAGTCGACTTACTTATACTGAATTTTATACCTTAAGCCAATATAAACAGCCTGATTTATATAGTCGTCGTTTATACTGGTATGACCATAAGGCCAACCGTATTGTAGAGGGGATAGGGCGCGACAAAGAAAGAAATGATTTAATGCATGGGCCATATAAAAAATACTTAGGCGATGTATTGATAGAAGACGGTTGGTATTACATGGGTACAAAGCATGGCCGTTGGGAGCTCTATGATAAAAACAATAATCTGTTAAATAAGGAGTATTTCGATAAAGGATTTGCCCGTGATGCCAGTATCAGCTATTATGACGAATCGCAGCACAAAATCAAAGAGGTACTTCCGAGAAACTACGATAAAATAACGGGTGAATACTTTTTATACAACGAAAGTGGCACACTTGCCGAGCAGGGAATGATGGACGATAGTGTAAAGGTAGGCCAATGGATAGAGTATTACCCAACAGGAAATAGACGTAAAAAAGAAATACAATACGGTAAAGACTGCTTTGATACTACATTTGAATCATACGTGATAAGAGAATATGATGAACGCGGCAAGATGATTTTTGAATCTCCGAAAGTGAAGAAAAACTAAGGATTTAGGGAAGAAATAGAAGGTTCAAATAGTTTCCCTTAATTTTTTTCTTATCTTTGGTTTTAGTTCTTGCAGGCAAATAAATGACTACACTCTCCGCAGACGACTTAATATACGGATATATAAATGGTATTTTCCCGATGGCTGATTCTGATGGTACGCTTTACTGGTACTCTCCGGATCCTCGCGCAATTATCCCGATTGATAGCTACAAACCGCCTAAATCTCTAAGGCCCATCCTTAATAAAAACCAGTTTGAAATACGCCTGAATAATGACTTCCGGTCAGTAATGAAAGCTTGTTCTAAACCACGCAAAGACGGAGAGGATACCTGGATTTCAGAAGAAATAATAGATGCTTATACTAATCTGCATCAGATTGGTTTTGCCCACAGCGTAGAGGCCTATCTGGATAATCGGCTGGTTGGCGGATTATACGGGGTGGCAATTGGTTCTGCTTTTTTTGGTGAGTCGATGTTTTATTCTGAACCGAACGCGTCGAAAGTAGCATTTCATTACCTGATGGGACTTCTTAAAAAGCAAAAGTTTGAATTATTGGATACACAATTCATCAATGACAACGTACGTCGCTTCGGAGCCATAGAAATAGGCAAAGCAGAGTATATAAAAATGCTGAGAAAAGCCACTAGCCGTAAATCAAGGTTTATGGAATCAGAAGTTGAACATCTGTTTAAAGTGCAATCTGATTCTTTTACTTCTTGAAATTATTAATGCCTTCGTCCAGAAACTTAATGAAATCTTCGGTAGAACTATAGCCGATAGCCTGTTTAACAATCAGTTTACCATTGGTATCTTCAATCACATAATAAGGCTGTGCATTATTATTATACTTCGTAATTTCAAGGTCCATGTTCTTGTCGCCAATGGTTTCTTTCAATTCATCATCATATTTTGATGTGTATTGTTTGCCTTTGGGTAGTGCTTTTTTATCATCTACGTATAGTGAGGCAATCACAAACTCATTTTTAAGCCTTTCAAGCACTTCCGGCTTTGGCCATACATTCTCTTCCATCTTACGGCAATTGGCACAGGCATAGCCCGTAAAATCGATGAATATCGGCTTGTTTACTTCTTTGGCATAAGCCAGAGCATCATCATAGTCATAAAAGCCCTGTAAGTCGTGTGGCAAGGCACGAAGCTTAGAACCGTCAGCAACAGCTGTACTCAAAGTTTTAGGGGGTAATAAACCCGATAAAAGGCTTAATTCTCTACCTTTTATAAAACCCGAAGCCATATAGGCTGTGAATGCAAAGAAGATAAGAGCAAAAACAACTCTTTGAATATTGAATTTACTGACCTTGTTGTCTTTAGGCAGGCGGATAATGCCCAGAATATATAAGCCGATAGCAGCAAAAATAACAATCCAGATGCCAAGAAAAAGACTGCGGGAAATCAGATTAAAATGATATGTTAAATCTATATTACTTAAAAACTTCAAAGCCAGAGCAAATTCTAAAAGCCCGAACACGGCTTTCATCTCATTCATCCAACCACCTGATTTGGGTAAACTTTTTAACCATTGCGGGAACATAGCCAATGAAGTGAAAACTACGGCAAAGGGCAAGCCAAATGCCAGCATCCCCCATAATGGTCTCAGAACTTCACCTTTAGCGGCTAAAATCAACAAAGAACCTACAAATGGGGCAGTACAAGAAAAAGACACCACTACCAAAGTAAGTGCCATAAAGAAGATACCCAGAAAGCCCCCTTTTTCAGACATTCTGTCTATGTTATTCACCATATTATGTGGTAACACAATCTCAAAGGCTCCTAATAGCGATATGCCGAAAATAATAAAGATAACAAAGAATATAAGATTGGGTACCCAGTGTGTACTGATGAAATTTAGGAATGGTGCGCCAAATAGTGTGGCTACCAAACCAATAATAGCAAAGACAAACATAATAGAAAAACCATAGAATGTAGCTTTGCTGGTACCTTGCGACTGTTTTGTAAAGAAACTGACAGTCATAGGCATTATCGGATATATACAAGGCATAAAAATAGAAGCAAAACCTGCTAAAAAAGCAGTGAGTAGGAATCCGATAAGTGTATTACTTTCTTGCATAGAGTAGATTGTTGTTGGTACTGTTTTCTTCTGAACAAAAAACCTGAAAATATTTCTCCTTTCAAAAACCGGGCTAAATCAGACTTTTTGCTTAAATCATTAACGCAAAAATATATTTTTTAATTTCGTTCAGATGAAATTATGCATGGCTTTTATGCAGAGGGAGGCAGATTTCAGACATTAATTGAACAGCCAATGCTCAATTAATATCTGAATATAATAAAGAAAAACAGAATGGATTCAGGTATGCAGGTATAGTCTGCATTTTAGGTAAGAGGCTTAACTCCCCTTTTTCTGTACTTTAATATCCAGCAAAATATAGGAATCATTACTACCATTCCGGACAAATTCCTTGATTTTTAATGCGCCTTTTCTGCCATCACCAGTCCGGAATATGAAAACTGCAGGTGCAACAGTTCCTTTAAAAGAATCAGTACCGTTTTGAGCGGTAAAGGAAAGTTGGCTTAAAAGAGCATCATTATTAATCAAATCAAAATCACTTACCGACAACTGTTTCTGTACAAATACCCATTGGGTAGCGTTTGCAGCCGGAATTTCTTCAAATGTAAAGTCCTGTACTTTATCAGGAGAAATAAAAGTATTAAAAGTAAAGTTTTTATCTAATCCAAAATACACAATGTCAATGCTCGCACCCTCTTTGGTGCTTAGCGTATCTGTTTGTTTAAAGACCTTTTGCATAGTGGTAGAATAAAAAGATTCGATAGTGCCATGAGCCGTATTAATACCCAATTTAAGGTCTTTGATACTGAATATATTTGAATTGGCTTTAATGGTGGTTGTCTTCTCGATAGTTTTGGTCTTCTTACCATTAGAGGCTGCCAGACTGATAGTATAGTTGCCTTCCTTAGTAAATAGCACAGTCGGGTTTTCTGCTGCCGAGCTATTAATACCCGCACCCTGAATCGTCCATTGGTATTGTGTAGCGCCAATGCTTTTGTTTTTCAAGCTTAGGTGTAGAGGTGCTTCAAAAGTGGCGTATTCAGGTTGAATATCGAAATCCGGCAGAATATCCGGGGCAACGGTAATCACAGTATCTTTTTGTTGAGACACAGCACCATTGCTTACTTTCAGACGAATCAGGTGTTTGCCGCTCTGCTCAAAAATCACTTTAGGCTCTTTCTCTTTTGAAGTTGCAGGTGTACCCCCCTCAAATGTCCACTCATATTGTTCTCCACCTGTTGAACGATTAACTATAGTGATTGTGGCAGGTGGGTAGTTATTATCAATTATTTGCACTGCATAATTAACCGAAACAGGATTCCCTACCTGAATAACCATTTCTTTTAGGTCTTTTGAACCATCATCATTCGATGCTTCAAGTCTTATTTTATAGGTTCCAGCCTTAGAGTAAATAATCTCCACCGGATTTCTGACTGTAGAAGTTGAAGGGTCGCCACCTTCAAAAGTCCATCGATAGTATTCAGCGCCACTGGTCTGGTTATTGATTTTAATTTTTGCAGGTACTGCATAATTATTATCAACTACAGTCATCTCGAAATCTACCTTTACAGGCAATACCTCTTCCTGTACACAAGCATGTAAGGCCAGCAAAACCACGATAAGGCTGAGTCTGAACTTTAGAGATAATAAGCAGGTATATATTGATTTCATATCAATGGTATTTCTTTTTTGAATGGGGCATCGATAAAACTGATTAGCGTTCTCCGGTGCCTATTTTACAACAACCAGCTTTAAGGTTCGCACACCTTTTGATGTTTCTAATATTATCACATAAGTACCTGAGCGCGCATCAGGCAGGTATATGGGTAATTCATGTTCTGTAGCTGATGTGCTTTCAGACTGAAAAATCTCCTTGCCGTTTGTGCCGGTATCCATTATTTTAATTCTTACTTTTTCAGCTTCCCTTATAGATGCCCGTACTTTAAAATCTCCATTGGTTGGATTAGGTAAAATGGCAAAATCCTTTATAAAATCATCATCAGCACCCTCATTCCGTTTAACTACTATCTGCGGTTCGGTTGTGACAATTATCTTTTTCATAGCCTCAAACTCACATTCTCCCTTTGTGCTTCGCATGATAAGGTTATATTCACCCGGCATGGCAAAAGATAGTTCCAGCAGGTCTTCAGTTTCGGTTGTTACAGTAGCTCCCGGAGGGATTACCCAGGTAGTTTTATCCGGTTTTGGCTCGCTGAGATTAACGATAACCAGTTTCTGACCAATACCGATTTTAGATGCCACAGCAAAAGTCTGATTCAGGGTAGCAGAGGAGGCTTTTAAATCAATCTGGCTGTTAAACTGACAATTGTTTTTATCAGTTATGAGTACAGCATAAAGCCCGGCTGCTTTTACATTAATAATGGGTGTAGTGATTGTATCCGTCTGAGGGGTTTTCCAATGATAAGACACTGCCTCTGCAAGTGTGGCATTAAGTGCTATGGTTTGTCCGGCGCAGATAAAACTATTGGTTCTTAGTATTACTTCCTTTCTCGCAGGTTTTATAAGTTTTGTGCTATCATTAATAGCGCAACCGTTAGAGTCTTTAACGGCTATTTTATAATTACCTTCACATAGTTTATCCAATGTCAGTGTATTATTCGGCAAGTTAGCCCAGGCAAAAGAGTAGGGGGCTTTTCCACCACTGAGACTGGCAACAATTTTACCGTCGCATTTATCAAAACACGTAGGATTTGTGGCTTTTAACTGGGCTTTCAGTTTGGTAGGCTCGTTAAGGCTCACGTTTGTCTGACTCATACATTCATTAGCGTCTGAAACAAAAGCAAAGTATTTTCCGGCAATCAGGTTATTTGCCGTATTGCCTTCCTGTTCATTGTTCCAATAAATAGTATAAGGCGATGTACCCCCTTCTACTGAAACAGCAGCACTTCCGTTTCTATCACCATAACATAGCAGATGTTTTACGCTTGTTACTTTTACAACAAGCTTTGCAGGTTGGCTTAATACGAACTCAAAATCTCGGGAAACGTTATTTTTATCTGTTACCGTGCAGATATATGTATCTGCCACAAGTGATTCAGCCAGTCCGGTATCATTCGTAATAAGCTGAGAACTTGATTTCACTTTCCATCTATAGCTATACGCATTGCCCTCTTCGAACGGAACACCACCCGAGCCTTCAGCTAATACTGAACCCTCTGCACGTCCAAAGCATTGAATGGCCTGAATGATTTTGAATGCAATCTCAATTTGTGGAGGCTCTTTCAGTTTATAAGTGCCTTGGGTAATACAGCCGGCTTTATCAAGCGCATTAGCATAATTGGCATCCGTAATAGTTAGGGTATAAGTACCGTCTCCAAGGCCGCTATTAAGGTGCGCAACCACGGTTTCGCCATTCTCGTTAATGAGAACGCCAGCCTCAGACCAGTTAAACTGATAATCTCTTGTTCCTCCGGTAACTTCTAAAGCAATAAAACCATCCTTCCGTTGATAACCCAAAGGGTTTGTTGTTGATACATTACCAATGCTAAGAGCAGATTCCGGTTGTGAAATACGTATACTCAAAGTGCCTTCCTGTGCCTGACAGCCGTTAGAATCCTTGATTTCAAGCGAATAATCTCCCAATTTTAATGAACCGATTTTTAATTCTTTGCCTACAAATGAATGCCAGTCCTTATTTCCAAGACTATATTGGTAGGCTTCAGTACCACCACTTGCATTGGCTATGATTTGCCCGTCGTTACCACCAAAACATTTAATATTGATTCCATTTGCACTAAAAGCAAATTCCGGACGGCCTTCAATCGTAAAATCCTTTATATAATCAAAAGAACCTTTACCCTTTATCACTGATTGAAGTTTTAAGCGGTAATTCCGGCTACCATAGGTTTCAGGAGAAGTAAAAGTATTAGTAGTGAAAATATACTGGTCAAATTGAGAAGATTCAACGCCATCTATCAGCGTGAATACCCGCAATAAGAAATATTCTTCATCAGGTAATAGACCACGATTGAGAGAGACTGTAAATTTAGCATCATTAAAACCGAAACAGGTAGGGATAGTGCTTGTTATTTGGGTGATAATTGGCGCATTCTGACGGATAGTGACTGTGAGGGTATTGGACGATATTAAATCATTATATGCCCTGATATAAATATCCTTATTCAGATAATCTGCCGATTTGCTACCTAAGAGTGTATACGCAGATGTTGTCAGTTGGTTGATATTATTAAAACTGGAAGGTGCATTGAACCAGATTTCGGCATCAAAACTATATTGCCACTTAAATAAGTCAACATTCTGTACGGCTGTGGCGGTCCAGGTTGCTTCACTATAGAGCATGATATCACTATTGGCTGAAATTGACAAATAAGGCTGAGAGGCTTTGACAAAGGTCTCTGCATCACAGCTAACATTTCCGGCCGGAGTAACAATGGTACAGCTTGCCACATAGTTTAAGCTTTGTTGTGGGTAAACAACAATACTTGAGCCTGATTGCCCGGCACTCCAATAGACTGTTCCTGAACAGCCTGTGGCGGTTAAGGTAACAGGTTGGCCTATCAATAATGTTGACGGATTAGCACTGGCACTCATATTGCAGGCAGGAGTATTGGTTATATTAACTGTTGCTGATGACTGACAGGTAACATCACCTCCCAGAGTGACTATAGTACAAGTTGCGATATAGGTGGTTGTAATGCCGGGTGATACCAATACGGACAATCCGGTGCCAGCACCATTATTCCATGAAACAGTGCCCGTACAGCCTGTAACACTTAAAGTAGAGCTATTACCATTAAAAATATTTGAGGGATTTGCACTAGCTGAAATGTCACAGTTCGGTTTCGATACTACACTTACCGTAACTTCAGAAGCACACGGGCTTCCGGTTGAGCAGGAGGCAGTATAGGTAGTTGTAGTACCCGGAGTGACTATGACAGAAGTACCATTTCCCGCACCGTTATTCCATGTTACAGTGCCTGTACATCCTGTCGCAGTTAAAGTAGAGCTATTGCCGGATAAAATTGTAGCAGGGTTCGCATTGGCGATTATGTTGCAGGGAGGAGGACAAGCAACAGGATCGGGAATAGTAATAGAACTGGTTGTATTATCAGTATTACATTTTACTGTGTAGGTTCCGGCAATTAATATAACCCGAGGATTATTGGTGCTAGAATTATCCAACCAAACGATATTAGAACAGCCACTTACTGCTAAGTCAACGGTATTTGATTCAACAGATGAACAGCTAATAGCTAATTGTGCTTCAGCTCGTATGAAACTCAAACTCCAGAAACCTGTTAGCAGTATGATAAATATATATCTTTTCATTTTGTAGAAATTTCTCGGTTTTTCATTCAATTGCCTGAATCAATTATGGTCCTTTCAATGACCTTTACACACGATTGTACACTTTCTGCTCCATTCTTCAAAGAATAAGTTACCAGATAATAATACCGCTCCCCGCTTCTGACCACCTTGTCCCAATAAGCATTCTGATTGGAGCGGATGCTCGTCAATTTGCTGAATTCTGTTTCGTTTTCTTTTTTACGATAGACATTGAAACCTGCAATGTTTTCCTGTTTCAGTGCAGGCCATGAAATTTCAATCCCCGGAGGGATATTCCTGACAAATATTTCCGCCATAGCAGGCGGAGGCGAAATGGTTTTTTTCTCGAAGTCTATATAATTACTTAACGAAACCGGGCTTTCACTTCCGAGAGAACTAAGGGCCGATACTACATATTCATAGCGTCCTTCTGTTTTCTCAGCTGTATCCACGTATTGATTTTTTAATACCGGTTTTTCGGTTATCTGTTTATAGGGTTCTTTATTTTTTCTCTTGAACACATAATAACCTTCTACACGTGTGTCATTTGGTCGGGTATCGTCCCAGTCAATAATAATGTCGTTTTCTTGGCGCCTTACTATAAGCTGGGTTGGGGCAGAGAGGTTTATTGCCAGACGAGGTTGAATAGAAACAACTTTTGATTTTGGACCGAAATTCCCGTTAAAACTATAGGTGGCTACGGCATAATAACGCGTCTGATGCTCAAAGTCACCGTTAGAAGTGGTATCAACAAACATGGTATCAGCCTGAAAACCGCCGACTTGCGTTAAATGATTAATGTCAGCGCTGCTATACACCACATACGCTTTTGTATCAGGGTCGTTTGATTTATCCCAAGTCAGAATGATTTTCCTGCCGACCTGCTTCACTTCCAGAGTATTTGAGGGAAGTATTTTTGCACGGGAACGGTGCATGCCAGACTGACGCACCGGAATAACATCATCCATGCTAATTTTATTGATAGGAGCAACCAAAGGCTGTATTTCATAATTATACAGAATGCCGTGTTGCGCACTTTTATCCAGATAAGAAGTGCTGGCAAGGGTAAGTGTATCAAGAATATGAAAGACATCTTCTGTTCCTAAAGAGCGCGTGAGCAGGATACCGGTCATATAATCCTCCTGCGGTAGTTTTTTCCAGCTCAGCCAGATGCCGCCTGTGGTATCTTTTGAATTGAATTCTTCAATAAATGGAATGGACCCGTTACCAAATGAGACGATAGTGACAGTATCAGAGGCCAGACCTTCATTCCCCAAATAATCAATCGGTTTGCAGAACATTTTCCAGATAATTCCCGGATTACTTTTCTTTACAATACCGATATTCAGGGTATCAATCTGGTAAGCAGCTCTTCCGGTATCAATCACCCGGAAATTTGGGTCGTGGTTAGTACTGGCATAGATATGGAATTTATAAACAGCTTTATTTGGTGAATTAGCCTTCTGCCATCTCACAGATACGGCAGAATCAATAGCCATAACAGAAGAGGCTTTATGTATGAATTTATAGGAATCAAGCAATGGATTAGCTTTACCACTTACCACATTGCCTTGTATCACAATCTGTCGGGTTCCATCATTTCTTACCAATTCTACCCTATAAAAGTACTTTTTTCCCTTCTCTGCTTTTTTATCCAGGTATACCAGACCCAATGCTTTTATTACTTTAATAGGCTCTATTAATAAGAGACCATACTTATTGCCCGGTTTTTGAAAAAGTGCAATAACTTCCGCCGCCGTTTTTAACTCAGGATGGACTTTCAGCATTTCAGCAATAAAATTTTTTGTTTCAAAAATCTCGTTGAGTTCTCTTTCTGTTCTGGCAGGGCGGGTTCTGCCTATTTCCCGAAAACTGTTTCCATTTTCAGAACGCTGAATGGAGCAATAAGCCGCCTGTGGAAAATAAGCGGGAGGAACGTTATTAACTGATGAGGCATTATCAAAACAAAAGATATAATTTCCTTCTTGTCCGCTGGTTACAGGGGCATCAACCATTTTGCCAAAGAATTGTGCCTTTGCCACAAAACCGGATAAAAAGATGACTATTAAACCTATTTTCTTTATTGTATTCATAGTAATGATTTTCAGAACAAAAGAGTCTATATTAATCCCAGTTAATCGGACAAATGGTATTATAATTTATTTTTGGAGGGTCAACCCAACCAGAACCCTTGAGCGCCCATTCTCCGTTTGGTTTCTTTTTGCTTGTTTCAAAATCCCACCAGGCATAAGGGTTCAGACAGACTTTCAGATACCACAAATCAACGTTTACCCCTCCGGCACAGGTCTCATTTCCTTTGGCACTTTCGCCAATCTGGAATTCGAGTTTAGGGCCATATACAATCATCCGGCCATAATGTTCGTAATAACCAGCAGTATCATTAATCATGATTCTCTGTTTACCGTATTTCATACAGAACCCGGCTAAATCCAGATGTGTATCAAACAGTTGCCCGGTTATAGGTTTGGTAACCACGAGTTTCAAATCAGCGCCTAATTCAATACCACCCCGGATTTCATACGATTCATCATTGAATGTTTTAAGAATACCCAGTTTAAGAGCCAGACCTATGCCTACTTTGTAGTTGAAATCAACGCCTAAGAACTTGATATCCTCCTGTTTGCCCAGATAAATACCTGCACTACAACCGAAATAAATGCCCGAGAAGCGGTTTTTAGGCTTAAATGTTTCTGGTATGGCGTCGAAGAATTTCCCTCGCTGGGTAAGTGAATTTCCTGCAATGTTATTAAAGCTTGACTGCATATTCAGCAGGTTTTTGGCCTTTTGCGAAACAATATCACCCCCGATAGTAGTAGTTTTGGCAAGCTCAGTCATATTGGTATTCGCGTTTACACAAATACCTAGTCTTAAACTCACCGGAAGATAACCATAAGGATAATCAATCTCACCGCGAACCGCACACATAAACACCAGACTGAATTCTTTCAGTGTATTGATGTCAAACTGCCCGTTTCCTTTGATATTACCAATTGGCCCCAGTTTTTTCGGAAGTTCGAAATAAGGTACCCCGAGGAAGAAGCGGAACCCTGCCTTATCAGTATTGAAAGGTATCTGTATCATGGCGGCAGCTTCAAATCTTCTTTCTGCTCTATACAGATAGGTTCCGGCAAAGGTCAGACAAACGCCAATCTGTCCTATAGCAACAGTGATTTCAGCATCACTGATTACATTATCGCCCAGAAGCTTGGCATTAGGGTCGGGTATGCGTAGGGTTTCCATGATACCGCCCATAAATGCCATCCACAATGGTGATCTGGCTTCAAAATCCTTGGCTCTTTGAGCATTATAGGCAGCATTACTGGTTGCTTCTACATAGCCTTCCTGCTCATCTATCTGCTCCTCCATTTTCAGGTAAGCCTTCTGCTTTTCGGTTAATTCTACTTTCAGTGCATCCAGTTCGGTTTGCTCAGCAGGAGTAAGGGTTTTCTTTTTCTCTAATTCGTCAATTTTAGTCTGTAATGCCTCATTTTCTGTCACCAATTTTTCGAGTTCAAGTTTTTTGGCTTTCAGATCTGCCAGTACCTTTTCGTCTTTGGCTACATCGTTGAAATCCAGCTCATTTTTGGTCTTTCTTGATTTAAGGCTGTTTTCTTTGGTAATCAGTTCGGTTTCCCGAGTGTCTAATGCCTCTTTTTCAGTTGTATATTT
>CALRLS020000087.1:0-13794 GCA_943368815.1 Cyanobium sp. NIES-981 | reverse complement strand
TATTCGATTTATCGATAATGATATTTTTTTCAATATCTATCAAAAAGCGGTCATTTATTAAAAAAATCATATTTCTAAAGCTTAAATAAAGGTTTTTTTAGAGTCAGATAGCTATTTAAGTCTGACATTTGCGTCTGTAAATTTAAATTATACTCAGATGCAAAATTGCACAAAAACCTTAATACTATTATTTTTTGTTCATTCTACATTTTGTCAGAATCTCAAAGAGAATTCGAATACCGCTCACCAGCAAAATCTGGATAGCCTTTTCAGGAAATTAAATACGATTGACATTTTCAACGGGAATGTCCTTGTTGCAGAAAATAATCAGATTATCTATGAAAAATCATTTGGCTATAGTGATTTTTTAAAACAGAAAAGAAATGATGAAAACACCCTTTTTTGCCTTTCTTCAATTTCAAAAGTAATTACTTCGACGGCAATTCTACAATTGGTTGAAAAAAGAAAAATTGAATTGGATGATAAAGTGAATAAGTATTTTGCAGATTTCTCTTATCCTGAAATAACTATTCGACATTTGCTTTCACATACTTCAGGATTACCTGATTACCAACTTTTTGAAAAACAGATGGGAGAGCATCCTGAAAAAATATTTAATAACTCAGATGTGATGCCCACATTAAGACTCTGGCAAAAACCACTAAATCAAAAACCGGGTGAAGCCTGGAATTATTCGAACGTAAATTATATGCTTTTAGCACTTCTGGTAGAGAAATTATCTGAAACTACCTTCGAAAAATATATAAGAAAGAATATTTTTGAACCTGCAGGAATGGAGAATACGTTTTTTGCCAATGAAATTTCTCAGAAAGAGAATCAAGCAATCAATCATGAATACCCGTTTTTATTTTCATTGCACAGGCAAAATGTTGATAGTTTAAAAAAATATCATTGGCGTACACACAACGCATCAGGTTTTGTAGGGCAGGGCAATGTTCTGTCTACTACCACTGATCTGCTGAAATTTGACATGGCAATGTATGAAGGCAAACTTTTGAATCAGGCATCACTGAATGAGGCATTCACTCCTGCAAAGACATTAGATGGAAATAATGTAAGCGCTTCAAGTAGTATCGGCAAGGCTGCCTATGGATTAGGTTGGTTTATTTTTGAAGATACTACAAATAGCCGGACTGTCTGGCATACAGGAGGGCAGCCCGGAGCCTTAAGCATTTTTCTGAGAAATATCGATAAGCATCAGACAGTAGTAATTTTTGATAACGCTTTTAACAGAAATATTTACAGAAATGGCATCGAGGCGCTTAATATTTTGAATGGAAAGGCATTAAACCAGACAAAAGTTTCGTTGGTGAAAGAATATGCCAAAGCAATTCAGCAATGCGGAATTGATGCAGCTTATGTTAAACTTCTCGAACTAAAAACCAACGGCTATTATATAAACGAAGACGATATGAACGAATTGGGTCTTCAGATTTTATATGCCGCAAAATTTGAAGAGCATAATCAGATGGCCCTGGAAATCCTGAAACTTAATACACTGTTTTTTCCGGATAGTTTTAATACTTATGATAGCTATGGTGAGGCATTGGCACATTTGGGGAAAAAACACGAAGCCATTTATATGTATCAGAAATCAATTGAATTGAACCCTGGCAATGAGGGTGGCAAGCGTGCATTGAAAGAATTATTGAAATAGATGAAGGTTTAATTTGATAAATCCCGTAGTTTCAGAAAAGAATTATGCCAGACCAGAAAGCATTAATAAAAACTGTTTCTTAATTTTGGGCTGAAAACATAAGAACAATCAATGATTGAAAAGAAGAATTCCGGGCCTGTTTGTGCCGTTTTTGATATTGGTAAGACAAATAAAAAATTACTTGTATTTGACCAGAATTATCAGGTATTAAAAGAAGAACAGGTACAATTGGAAGAAAGACTTGATGACGACGGCTACCCATCAGACGACCTGCTTCAACTCACCAACTGGATTAAGCATAGTTTTCAAGCCCTCTCTCAGGATGCCGATTTCTCCATCAAAGCATTGAATTGCTCAGCTTATGGTGCAAGCCTCGTACACTTGGGAGCCAATGGCAAACCTGTGGGGGCTTTATATAATTACCTGAAAGTCTTCCCGAAACCGCTTCGCAAAGAGTTTTTAGAAAAATACGGAGAGGATATTTTCAGAGAAACCGCCTCACCGGATCTGGGGATGCTCAATTCGGGTTTGCAGTTATACTGGCTCAAAAAAGAGAAACCTGCGCTCTTTCATCAGATACGCCACTCTTTGCACCTGCCGCAATATTGCAGCTATTTGTTCAATAATCAACCGGTATCCGAAATCACCGGGGTTGGCTGCCATACCTTACTATGGGATTTTGATAAAAACGATTATCATAGATGGGTAGAAGAAGAACATCTGCATTCTATCAGCCAGAAACCCATGATGAGTAATAATGTGTTTATGGATGCCGCCGGACAAATGGCCATTGGTATAGGCATACACGATAGTTCGTCGGCTTTGGTACCCTATCTGAAAACATTTGACGAAAAATTCATATTGCTGTCTACAGGCACCTGGGCAATCAGTCTGAATCCTTTCAGCGAAGAGCCGCTTACGGCAAGCCAGTTACAAAAAGATTGTTTATGCTATCTTAATTATGAAGGTAAACCTGTAAAAGCCTCAAGAATATTTGCCGGAAATGAGCATGAGCGACAAACCAAACACCTGGCCGAATATTTCAATGTCGATGTGAATTATTATAAACAGGTAAAATTCGACAGAGATTTAATCATCTCATTAAGGAATAAATATAAACAGGCAACCCCTGATACAGCCGATGTATTGCTAGATAGTCCGTTTATGGAGCGTAATATCAATCTGTATAAATCGTATGATGAAGCCTATCACCAGTTTATGCTCGACCTGGTTGCACAGCAGATTGCCTCTTTGAAATTAGCCATAGGCCGCACCAATGTGAAAAAGATTTTTGTAGACGGCGGATTCTCGAAAAACGAAATTTATATGAATCTATTGGCTGAGGCTTTCTTTAATAAACAGGTCTTTGCCTCCGAAATCGCACAGGCATCAGCTTTAGGCGCTGCCCTAGTGATTCACGAACACTGGAATACCCAACCAATACCTGAGCAGATAATTAGTTTGAAGAGGTATTTTTAAGAGAAATATGTTTGATTTACATATATATTAAATAATAAACACAATTTAAAATACCATTTCCGTAGAGACGACTTGCAGCGGTAGGTCGCTACCTCGTCTCCAGAGGTGTATCTTTAGATGATAATTCAAATTGAAGATGTAATTTTGAAATCAAACATATAATTTTCTGCATCTTCATAGACCTCTACGAAAAATGGATTTTTTTTAGAGACGAAATTCTGTGAACCCTAATCGAAACCCTCTCCCCCAAAACCATGAAAGCACTATCCCTACAGGAAACCGGAAAATTTGTTTATCAGACTATACCAGCCCCTGCTGATTTAGAAGCCCACGAAGCCCTTGTGAAAATCCATCGTATCGGTATATGTGGGACCGATTATCATGCCTATCGGGGGCGACAGCCTTTTTTTAGCTACCCGCGTATATTGGGCCATGAACTGGGGGTAGAGGTAATAGCCATAGGAAACGGGGTAAATAATATAAAAGTAGGTGATAAATGTGCGGTAGAACCCTATCTGAACTGTGGCAAATGCCAACCGTGCCGGAATGGCAAAACCAATTGCTGCGAAACCCTGCAGGTTTTAGGCGTACACACAGATGGCGGAATGACCGAATTGATGAAACTACCTGCCAATAAATTATATGCATCTGATAAACTGAATTATGAACAACTCGCATTAGTAGAAACCCTCGGTATCGGTTGCCATGCAGTCAATAGGGCAGGTATTACTCCTGCCGATAAGGTATTGATAGTGGGAGCGGGGCCTATCGGGCTGGCTTGTTTGCAGTTTGCCAAAATCAAAGGGGCAAAAGTGCTTGTGCTTGATATGAACGAATCAAGGCTGGCCTTTGCTAAGAACGTCATGCAGGCAGATGGTACAGTAGTAGTTTCAGCCAATAGTGCTGAAGAAATAAAGGCACTCTTTGATGGTGATATGCCCACTGCTATTTTTGATGCTACTGGCAATCCGGCATCTATGATGCGTACTTTTGAATTAGCTGCTTTTGGAGGCAAAATCATTTTTGTCGGGCTTTTTCAGGGAGATTTAACTTTTTTTGATCCGCTTTTTCATCGCCGGGAGCTTACTATTCTGGCCAGCCGCAATGCTTTGCCTGAGGATTTTCGATACATTATTGAATGGATGGAAGCAGGAAAGATAGATACAAATGCATGGATAACCCATAGAATTGCCTTCGATAATGTAGCTGATGATTTCGAAAAGCTGCTTGAGTCGGGCAACGAATTAGTAAAGGCATTGATAAGGTTCTGAAACAAATCTGGGAAATAAAAAGTGCAACTAAAGCAATAAATTTTTCAGAAAAGCGTTTTAAAATTATAATCTTCCAATAAAAGATAGTAAATTGGAAACATTTAGTATCCTAACCTATCGACATCTTTTAATGAAACCCTCAAAATATGCCAGAGTGAAATTCCTGAACAAGGATAAATCTCTCTTTTTCTCTGTACTGCGCGATAATGTTGATTCTTATTTTCATGATAATCAGATAGAAAAAACCGGTGGACAACCAATTCTTGTGAAAGCCATTTGTATGCTTACTCTATACCTTGGTTCTTTTGCATTGATTCTTACAGGGCGTTTTTCTGAGTGGCAGATGTTTGCATTAACGCTTGTTATGGGTGTAGGTGTGGCAGGTGTAGGGATGTCTGTTATGCATGATGCTATACACGGCTCGTTCTCAAAGCATAGCTGGATTAATAAATTATTCGGAGCTTCTTTATATCTCTTAGGAGGTAACGTATATAACTGGGAAATACAGCATAATCGTTTGCATCATACCTATACCAATATTCATGATGTAGATGAAGATATTACAGGTAAATTTATGCTAAGACTTTCGTGTGGCGACAGGCTGAAAGCCATGCATCGTTATCAGCATATTTATGCTTTTTTTCTGTATAGTTTAATGACTATCTCGTTTTTGTGGAAAGACTTTAAAGAAATTTCTTTATACAACCAGATGGCAAAAACCGGACTGGTAAAATCATTCCCTCGTAAAGAAATAGTATATCTCATTTTCGGAAAGATCGCCTATGTATTGTTCATCGCTGTTTTGCCTATCTATGTGCTTGATTTAAGTTTCGGGAAATGGGCGATAGGTTTCTTTGCCATGCATTGTGTGGCTGGTCTGATATTAAGTACTATTTTTCAATTGGCGCACGTAGTAGAAGGTGCCTGCCAACCATCGCCCGACGAAAAAGGCAATATAGAAAATGCCTGGGCTATTCATCAATTGCATACTACTTCAAATTTTGCCAGCAAAAACTATGCACTTTCGTGGTATATAGGCGGGCTTGATTATCAGATAGAGCATCATCTTTTTCCGCACATCTCTCATGTGCATTACAGGGCTATTTCTCCAATCGTCAGAGACACCGCTCTTGCATTTAACATTCCGTATAATGATAAAGCATCATTTGCCAATGGCCTTGATTCGCATATCAGAATGCTGAAATATTTAGGCACCACTCATTTGACTGAAATACCAGTGGCAGTTTAAGGAACAGGCTAAATGCCAGTTTTCTAAGATTATACGCGTCTCTTCAACACAAATATATGTGATTATATTATCTATACCCTATTAAGAAATAGTGTAGGCTTGCCTTGCTTTATATACTTTGCAAGAATGAATTTATGCCGTAAAAATCATTGCGAGCAAAATACAGATTACCCTATTATAAGAAACACGATTTGAAAAATCGTGATACAGTAAATATTTATTCACTCATTCACTGCGGAAGCGGGCACTCAATCACTAATTCATTCAATCACTAAATCACTAAATCACTCAATCACTCAATCATTCACTAATTCACCATTACAACAGCGCCGAAGGGTCAAGCAGGTTATTTTTGATGGCAAATACTACAAGCCCTGCGGTATTCCGGACCCCGGTCTTTTCGAGCAGATTATTCCGATGCCCGTCAACAGTGCGGGTGCTGATAAATAATTTCTCAGCAATTTCCTGCGCAGTATATTGTTTGCAGATCAGATCCAGCACTTCCAGTTCTCTTTGCGTTAGTGTTGACGGAATATTATCCTGAATCAATAGTCGCGGTTTTTTACCAATCATCCGGTTTTTCATTGCTTTAAGAAATACTTCGTTAAAATAAAATCCTTTTTCAATCACAGTAAGAATAGCTTTTTCAACCTCTGCGGGTTCTACATTTTTAAAGAGATAGGCATTAATACCAAGCTCCATCAGATGCGCTACAAAGCGCTCGTCGCTGTGCACCGATAAAATAATAATCTTTATGTCGGGATAATCAGTGTGCAGTATTTTAGTGGTATCCACACCATTGAGTTCCGGCATCGAGAGATCCAGCAAAACAAGATCTGGTTTTGTTTCACATAATTCAAGTGCTTCCAGAAGTGCCTTGCCGTTATCAGCCTCTATCGTTATTTGCATATCGTTGAGGCTGTTGATAATCGCGGTCATACCTTTACGAAACAGAATCTGGTCGTCTGCAATAGCTATATTAATTTTTTTCATAAAATAGTCTTAATCAATACGATGATTGATTGGTAAAATTAATCTCTGTCAGGATAGCAACAGCAAGAAGCAAGTTTGGACGACTTATCGTTTTATGGAAGATATGCTAGTGGTAAGGCAAAGCCCTACCGGGCATCAGCATTCTCCGAAGCAAATTCTGGAAGATGTTTAAGTTAATCTTATTTTGAATCAAAAAAATTAAATAAAACAGTTTCCTAATCAAAAAAGTATACAGAATCACTATATTAATGAGGGAGCGGAATTTCAATCCTCACTTTTAATCCGGCATTGGGCGATGTTTCGAATTTACTGGTACCGTTGAGTACTTTGGTGCGGGTTTCAATGTTTTTCAGACCTAAACTCCTTTTCTGATAAGCTTCATCAAAATCAAAGCCTTTGCCATTATCAGTATAATTTATCAGGAGGTTCGAATTTTTTTCTTTGCCAAGTTCTATGATTATCGCAGAAGCCTCTGAATGCTTTACGGCATTATTCAGTAATTCCTGCAAAAGGCGGTAAGCAGCCAGATTAATTGTATTGCTGATACCACTCAGATTTCCGATATTCAGTTGAATGTCAACATCTGATACCTCCATAATTTTCTCACATAATCCCTCAATGGCATACACCAGCCCGAATTCTTCTAAACCCTGTGGCAATAAATCGTTCGAAATCCGCCTTACATTATCTATTGTGTTGTCAACAAGCTTTTTATATTTATTCACAGCTTCTTCCATCTCTTTAGCCTTTGTTCCGGACATTTCTCCCACCATCAGGCGCATTACTGATAATGAGGCGCCTACCTCGTCGTGAAGGTCACGGGCAAGGCGTTTTCTTTCGCCTTCGATGGCTTCTAGGGTACCATAGAATAGTTCCTGCTGGTGCTTTGATTCAGCCGCCTGCACAGTTATTCTATGTTCAAGCATACGCCGTTGGTATAGTACCATAAAGATAATAATACCACTGGCCAGCAAAAAAAGCATGATAGTGCCACCAATAGTCATAACATACATATCAACTGATGCGCCTACCGACGGGGACTGTGCCATAAACCAATTCCGATAAAGATATACATTAAGCCCAATACACCGGCATGAATTGACCATGTAAGCATGCTTAAATGTAAGTCCTGAGTTAAGATTAAATTGCCAAGAACAAATAGAAAGAGACTACATGCAAAGTAAAACAGAAAACCGGCATTAATCCAAAACAAAGGTGATTTTTCTATAGAAGTTATTTCTAAAGATTTAAGGGTTTTATAATAGGCCGTTATGGCATAAAATACTACAAAGAGGCATTCCAGCCCACGAGGATATGCATTGTACTCATAAATGGATTGAATAAAAAATGCGTTTACTATGGCAAATAATGTAAAGACACCAAAAAGCACATAGATTACTATTTTGTTAAGGAAATCGCCAAGATATTCTTTATAAAACCATGATATAAGGCCAAACTCAACAACTGTATAAAAATGAAGATACGGAAGATTATTGTCGGTAAAGAAGACGGAAACTGTAGCTACCAACTGCGAGAAAAGAGCAAAAGCCAGATAATATCCGATAGGTTTTAGCTCTTTTTTTAGGTACTTTCGCCGATAAATAGCAATGGCTACCGGAAAAAGTAAAACGAATGATACATAAGTTACTAAAAAATTAGCAATTGTTTTTAGCATTGCGGGTAGGGTGTTAGGTAAATTTCAACTCTGCAAATATAAGCATTCGCAGAGTTGAATTCTTTAAATCGTAGCAAAGGTTGTTTCGGGCAAATCGGGGACAGTAATTCACATTCATAATCAAGATAAAGTGTAGTTGCGATGAATACCACCGGAAATCCGCAGATTTCCGGTGCATACCTCTTCTACCAGGGTTAAAGGTTAACGGAAGTATATGTATTCCAACGCAGTACTTTTACCTCGTACTTTCTACTTTTTGAGCAATTGTCAGTTATTAAGTTCACTATCCGGATCACAGAAGGGCGGACAAACTTTAGAATAGTCATTTACATACTCCCCTTCACCGTCTACCAAAGCAGCAGGATCATAATTAATAAGATCTTTGATTTGCAGACGTGTACGAGCGGTTACATTCTCAGGCCCTATGGCATTCACCATTAACAAATGTGGTTGATAAACTCCTGTATCCAGTAATTCCAAACCAATGTACATACGTACCCAGTTAGCTTCATCAGTCTGATTCCAGAGGTCCTGTATGTCCTGTCTTCTAACAGCAAACGCTTTCATTTCACTTGGTTGAATCTTTGCCTTTTGCAAGTCAAAATCAAGCCAGTTATTTATCCATTCTTTGGCAGTGGATAAAGGAATTTTGTAAGGGTCAGGTGTTGGTCCGGTTACCGGAGCATTCGAAAATTTTACATCTGAGTTCATTTTAGTAAATGATTAAGCAAAACTAGGTACTTTTTGAAACGCCCATATGCGTAAAAATACCTGTTTTTGCGAGTGTTAATAATTAATGAATTCAAATCAAAAAGCAAGCCAAATAGAGGCCTGCTTTTTTTTAAAATACTCGCCGAAATTGAAAACAGGTATTTTTACGTATACCATGTTTTTTTCTTTAGCAGTTTTGAGGGTTGATTTGTGAGTAAGCTTAAAAATGATTACTGGTTTTTGATAAAGAAGCCTAAACAATCTTAAGACTACTTCATCAGCACAATACTATCATTGTTTGTAATTACTATATATATGGAGTAGTATGATTATTAAGTGGAATACTCAGGGCACAATAAGGGGGCAGTACTTTTGAATAATCTTTGACAAGCAAGTCTTCATCAGAGCTTCAATAATCAATTGAGAATCTATAATCTATTAATAAGGATGCGGCTTATCTGGCCAGGGTAAAATTACACCAAAAAGCCTTATTGATTTAGGAATATTTGCTGAAACCTTAATTATTGAGCGTGTTGCAAAGGCCAGCATTTCTCCCCTAAAAAACACTTACTTTTAAAAACAGGTATTTTTACGCATTTACTGTTTTATTTTTCTTGCCAACTTTGAGCATTGATTTTTAGTATGAAAAAGGGCTATAATTTTTATAAAATTGATGCGCCTAACCACTATCAATTTTATAAGAACCAATGAAGTGAAGCTATACTATTATTTTAAATATCGTTTGCTTGACCGAAATTCACATAACAAAAGATTTTAGTAAGAATAAAATAGGGTTTGGCCTAATCAACACCAGCAAATGTTTACTTATTATTAGTAAAACATTTCTACCTTTTTATCTTTCGCATTTTCTGGTTTCGAATCTTTCCTCTATTTATAATTATCATTCCGGCATAGTTTTTTTACCTCGTTTGAAAATAGGTGGGCTTACATGAGGTTATTGATTCAATTGCCTCCAGCTTTAGCTGGGGGAATATTATTACTATTTTGGCTAATTGGCTTTAGCCAAAATGTCTTGTCCCGAAATGGGTTTACGTACGCCTATTTCTGGACAATCAGACGATTTGAAAAATCGTGATACAAAAAAAGGTGAAACCTGAAAACAGATTCCACCTTAAGCTGATAAACATTATATCCTGTTAAATCCTAAACACCCCATTTCTCGGGTTTTCTCCGCCATTTTTTTAGAGAATCCAGTGATTCTGCTGAGATGTAATTCTGTTTAATGGCTTCATCAATCAATGCATTATAATTGCTCAATGTCACCAATGGTACATTTTTATCGGCAAAATTAGTATCGGCTATTTTTAAGCCATACGTAAAAATAGCCAACATACCCACTACCTCTATACCAGCCTCTCTTAGGGCATCTACCGCTTTAAGCGAACTGCCACCTGTCGAAATCAGGTCTTCAATCACAACTACTTTCTGTCCCTTTTCTATGCGTCCCTCAATCTGGTTTCCCATGCCATGCTCTTTTGGTTTCGGACGTACATACGCAAACGGTAAGCCCAAAGCCTCTGCCACCAAAGCGCCTTGCGGAATACCCGCAGTAGCTACACCTGCAATCAGTTCGGCTTCAGGAAAATGTTTTTTGATGGCTTTCGCCAGAGATTTCTTGATAAATGTCCTTGCTTCCGGATACGACAATGTCACACGGTTATCACAGTAAATAGGGGAGTTCCAACCGGAGCTCCATTTAAACGGTTGTTCAGGACTCAGTTTTACTGCTTTCGTCGATAATAAATAAGAAGCAATTTTATGAGAAGTATTCATTTAAAAATAAAAATATGTGGTATTAATGGTGAATTAGTTAATAGCGAATTAGCGAATGAATGTCTTGAACTTTGATTTATCTGATTTTATGATTGCACTGATTTTTAAATCACGTTTTCAACTTAAAATATTTGATTGTTTGTTTAAATAAAATCATATAAATCAGTTTAATCAGGTAAATCAAAGTTCAAGACATTCCTCCTCAGTCCTCTTTCGAGACTTTCATTACCAGAATCTTGTCGATACGGTTTTTGTCCATGTCGATAATTTCAAATTCATATTCACCCCATTCAAATTTATCGCCTGTATCCGGTATTTCTTTCAGGATATTCAGGGCAAATCCGCCGAGGGTGTCAAATCCAGTATATTCTTTCCGGTTGTTAATCTGTATATCAAAATGATTCAGAAAATCATCAAAAGGCAGAGAGGCATCTACCAGAAAACTTCCGTCTTCACGTTCGTGAATATCATATCCAAACTCATCATCTACCGAAATATCCCCCACCAGTGCATCAAGAATATCATTGAGGGTGATAATACCGAGTAAACTACCGTATTCATCAATGATGATTCCGATATGAATACGGTCTTCACGGAATTTCTCAAGCGCCTGATAAGCATGGTTGTTTTCCGGAATAAACAGCGGTTCTTTCAACAATGTATCCAGTTTCGCCAGCTCTGTCATCAGGTCTTTTCCTAATAAATCTTTGATATACAGCAAGCCGATGATATTGTCGACACCGTCTTTACAAACCGGAAAGACAGAGTGCTTATGCTCCATCACTTTTTCCCAGTTTTCTTCAACCGTATCCTCTACATCAAGAATCGTTATTTCGTTCCGGCTGGTCATAAGGGTCGTAATCTTCCTGTCGCCCAGATGAAATACATTCTGCACAATTTCCTGTTCTATTTCATCAATTGCACCACCGGTAGCTCCTTCCTGAATCATAGACTTGATTTCTTCTTCAGTGACCGAGTTCTCAGATTGCTGAATGCCCAGTATCTTAAAAATCAGATCACTGCACTTGGTAAGCAACCAGATAAACGGTGAAGTAATAGTCGAAAGGATGTTCATTGGGGCGGCCATCACTTTGGCAATAGCCTCGGGGTTTGCCATACCTATTCGCTTAGGCACCAGTTCGCCTAACACCAATTGAACAAAGCCAATAATCAGAACGATTAGCCCTACTGCGATTTCGTCAGCATATTTTTCGATAAGTCCCCAGGTCATCAGATAGTTTTTGAGGTCTTCCGTCAGTTTATCGCCGGAAAAAATACCAGTTAAGATGCTGATGAGGGTGATTCCGATTTGAACGGTTGATAAGAAACGATTAGGCGAATTTGCTAAATCAAGCGCTGCTTGCGCTTTTTTATCGCCATTTTTACTTAATATTTCGAGTTTTGTTTTGCGGGAGGATACTAAGGCAATCTCTGACATAGAGAAAATACCATTAAGTATTACTAAAAAAAGGATAATTAGAATTTCCATTTAAAAGTTTTTGACCCAACAGTTTGTTGAATCAGATGGTGATTGAAATGCAAAATAATAGGTTTTATAGACAATGTAAACGAAATGTGTATTATAATTTTTTTATGACTTCTTTTACTTCCAAAAAAATTACGAACTTTGTCTCCTGAATCAAATCTGCCAGAACAAAAGAAATGGTTATCTTCATTGACGACAAACCTGTAAAAATTATCAGTAAAAAAAAGTTTCATAACCTGCACGGCAGTGATTTTGATACAATACTCGATGCCCGACTTGAACAACTGAATGAAAAAAAACTCATAGGCCATGTGATTGTGCTCAATACTTCGGCATCGACTATCGAAAAGTTTTTTCGTTTGTTACCGACTGTTAAAGAATTTGAATACCAGTCAGTGACTTTTATAGTTGAAGACAAGCCAGCCATTGAGCAGCAGATAAAGGGCTATTACAAAGTAGTAAAAGCAGCAGGAGGGGTGGTGTTTAATCATGAAAATAAAATATTGATGATGCATCGCCTCAATAAATGGGATTTACCAAAGGGCAAGCGTGATGATGATGAGAAGTCGAAAGAAACAGCCGTGAGAGAAGTAGCAGAGGAATGCAATATAACAGTGGTATTGGGCGAGAAAGTATGTACAACCTGGCATACTTATGCCATGGGCAACAACAAAATACTGAAACGCACCAAATGGTATAGAATGAACTGTATCGACGACTCAGAAATGTGCCCCCAATTAGAAGAGGGTATAGATGAGCTGCAATGGATGGACGAAAAACAAATCCAGCAAGCCCTGCTCAATTCATATAGTTCTATTCGTTATGTTTTTGAAGAGTTGAGAAAGCAGAGTGTATAGATTCAAAATTCTTTATGGTTTATAAGAAAACAGGTAGTGTTACAAAATTTCCCCCGGGCGACGGTCCCTCCTTTTTTCAAGGAGGGTCGGACCGCCGATGCGGTGCCTTTTTTCCTGAAATCGTCGGGAAAAAGGCGGGTCGGACCGCCGAGCGGTGGTTAAAAAGCTGTGAAGACCTTTCGAATCAAATTTACAGCCCCTTGCAACCACCTCCCCCTAAAATAGCCGATAAAAAATCGACTATTTTAGGGTACTCCTCCTTTAAAAGGAGGAGAAATTTTACAAACCTAGAATCTTTGAGAAATGAACTTAGTGCATGGGCTATTCTCATTCTTTTTTTAGTCTTTCCTGTTTCTCACTCCCAAGCCCAATCCTGCGCTACTAATAACTTTCAATTAAACCCTGTTACCCAAAACAAAACCATAGAATGGCAGAAATTTCCTGAATTCAGCCTGCCTTTTTCGGTGATATATGGTGGCCCTCGTTTTGGCGATAGCCAAAGGCTTCCACTCAAACATGGTTTCAGTCATCTGGCAACTTTTGAAGGAGCAGATGATAATCTGCCTAAAAACCAGAGAGCCCTGGCATGGTATGGCGTAGC
>CALRLS020000086.1:0-13930 GCA_943368815.1 Cyanobium sp. NIES-981 | reverse complement strand
AAGAGCATCATTTACATGAATCGCCTGCGAGCATGACTATCCCTTTAATGGTTCTGGCAGCTCTTTCTGTAGTTGGTGGTTTTATCGGATTCCCTGAAATATTCCATCTACCTAACGCCTTAGCTGACTTCCTGAATCCTATTTATGAGGGTTCGAAAGCAGTTAATCCTGAATTTGGCGCACATCCTATAGACCATTCAACGGAGTGGATGCTGATGGGTATTTCTGTAGCAGCAGCTGTCCTTGCTAGTTTTGTGGCTTATATCAGATTTGGCAACAGCAAAAATGTACCTGTGGAAGACAGCGAAATTACTGGCATACAAAAAGTGATTTACAACAAATACTATATTGATGAAATTTACTGGGCTGTATTTGTAAACCCTGTGAAACGCCTGTCAAACTTGTTTGTAAGTATATTTGAACCTAAAGGTTTTGATGGCATAGTAAACGGTGTAGGCAGTTTCGTCAATTCTTTCAGCAGCCTTACCCGTAGATTACAAGCCGGGGGTACAGGTTTCTATCTATTTGCAATGGTAATCAGTATTGCTGTGTTTATCAGCATTAATCTGGGTTATCAGGTTCTGGAATCAATCAAAGCATTTGTTGGGATAAAATAATACGACGTTCCAACCGAACATTACGAATAAAATTTTTAAAATAAACCCGGATGTTAGCACTAATCCTTATACTTATTCCCCTTATTAGCAGTCTTATACTGTTCTCATTAAGAGGTAGTAACGATGGAGTATCAAAAAATATAGCATTAATAAGTTCCCTCATTGAATTTATTGTCGCTGCATACGCTTTTATTAGTTTTGATTCTCAAATCATTGTAGAAGTCAATTACGCCTGGATGAAAGATTTGAAAATCAATTTCCATTTGGGAATTGACGGTATCAGCCTTCTGATGATTGCTCTTACAGGTTTTTTAGTACCGCTTATTGTTCTTTCTACCTTTAAGTATAGCTATAAAAAACAAGAATCGTTTTATTCACTTATCTTATTGGCGCAAGCTGCTTTGATGGGTGTTTTTATGGCCAAAGATATTTTCTTATTCTATTTCTTCTACGAAATTGCCCTGATACCCGTATACTTCCTGGCGGCTATCTGGGGAGGCACGAATGCACCGAAAATTACTTTCAAAATGTTTGTTTATACCATGTTTGGAAGTTTGTTTATGTTGGTAGCTATCGTGTATTTATACGTAAAAGCATCAACAGCCAATATTCAGGAGTTATATACAGCAGTTAAGTTTCTTACACCTGCCAGCCAGAACTTATTATTCTGGGCATTTTTCGTAGCATTTGCTATTAAAATGCCTGTATTGCCGTTTCATACATGGCAACCTGATGTTTACAGTGAGTCTCCGACTCCTGCAACCATGTTATTATCAGGTCTTTTATCGAAAATGGGGGTTTATGGTTTAATCCGTATCCTATTACCACTGGCACCGGTTGGCGTAACAAACTATGGTATGATAGCCATGATACTGTCTGTGATAGGTTTAATCTATGGTTCAGTTATCGCTATTCAGCAAAATAATATCAAGCGCCTGATTGCCTACTCATCTTTTGCACACATGGGCTTAATGGCCGCAGGTGTATTGTCTGGCACATTGAGTGGTATTCAGGGAGCATTATTGCAGATGGTTGCCCATGGTGTTAATGCCGTTGGCTTATTCTTTATTGTAAAAATCATCTACGACCGCACCAATACAAGAGACCTGAATTCTCTGGGTGGCATTACGCAGAATACTCCGGCATTGAGTATCTATTTCATGATTATCATGCTAGGTAGTGTCGCCTTGCCTTTAACCAATGGTTTTGTGGGCGAGTTCTTATTGTTGAAAGGCATATTTGATAAAAACGCATGGTTAGGTGGTGTGGCAGGATTGACCATCATCTTAGGTGCTGTATATATGCTACGCCTGATGCAACGCGCTATGTTTGGCGAACGCAATCAGGTAACAGCACAATTCAGCGATGTGAAAGGTACAGAGGTAGCTGTTTTATTACCAATAGCTGCTGTGGTTTTATTGATGGGTATTTTCCCTAATGTGTTCCTGAAAATTACTGAACCTGCAGTTAATAGTTTATTACAACTGATTCATCCTTAATTCATAGTTCACGTCCGACAGTCGTGAACTGATAATGATAAATAGATATTATGTATCCAATACTCGTACTTTCTGTTACCGGAATTATCACTCTATTTCTGGGTTTTCTTAAATCAAAGAAAGTCTTACTTCCTGCTACCTTATTTTTTATAACTCTTGCCTTTTTAGCCAATTTTTATGATTGGAACAGACCCGGCTTGTATTTTAATAATATGCTGGAAGTTAATAATCTGTCAATTCTGTTTTCGGCAATTATTCTTCTCTCTGCCTTTTTGGTTATAGGATTATCGAGAGGTTTTATTGATGATGATCACGCGCAACCGGCCGAATACTTTGCCATCCTGCAGTTCTCTTTAGTAGGAGCTATCATGATGACGGGATTTCAGAACCTGATTATGCTTTTTATTGGTGTTGAGATTCTTTCTGTTTCGATGTATGTATTGACTGGAAGTGATAAACGTAATCTGAGAGGAAATGAGGCCGCCCTTAAATATTTCTTAATGGGTTCTTTTGCTACGGGTATTATGTTGTTTGGTATTGCCATGCTATATGGGGCCACCTATTCTTTTAATATCGATACGGCTCGTGCAGTAGTATCATACGCACAGCAAAGTAGCGGCCCTGTTTATTTATATGTAGGGGTTACGTTCTTATTAATAGGTTTATTATTCAAAGTATCGGCTGCCCCTTTCCATTTCTGGACACCCGATGTATATGAAGGAGCACCGACTATTTTTACGACATTCATGTCGACCATTGTAAAAACAGCCGGATTTGCAGCTATTTACCGTGTTTTAGAAGTATCCTTCTCGCCGATCTATAGTTTCTGGTGGGTTATGGTTATCATCATGACTGTTCTGAGTTTGTTGATAAGCAATATTACAGCGGTGTCGCAAAGCAGTTTTAAACGTATGCTGGCATTTTCAAGTATATCGCATGCAGGCTATATGCTGATGGCTGTAGTAGGCTTAAGCAATAAATCTGATGATTCAATCGTATTCTATTCATTAGCCTATTCTCTGGCTACTGTCAGTGCCTTTGGGGTGCTGATGGTGGTATCTAAAGAGAAAATGGTCGATGGCAGACCTGACGAAAGTATTTCGGTATTGAACGGCTTATCTAAAAGAAATCCGTTTCTGGCTTTTACGCTGGCTATTTCAATGCTTTCTCTGGCGGGTATTCCGACGACTGCGGGTTTCTGGGGCAAATTCTATGTTTTTTCTGACGCAGCTTTCAGAGGACAAATCTGGTTATTGGTAGTAGCTATTCTGATGTCAGCTGTCGGTATCTATTATTATTTCAAACCGATTATAGCTGCTTATATGAGAGAAAGCGAAGGGGAAGCAATCAGCTTAACACCTTTTTATAAGATAATTCTTGGAATCACCACATTCGGTTCTATTCTGCTCGGTTTTTTCCCTGATTTATTGCGTAGCTTAATGTGATTAAGAGCACTTTTTTAAATCATACAATCTTGCTTAAAACAATAAAAAAGATAAAAAATAAGGAATTAAGAAGTTTTATTTCTTTTTTTCTTACAGCTGTACTGGGTGCCGGAACGAACTTTATCACACAAATTCCCTACAAATCTCTTTTTCTATATCTGGGTTTTGCTGATAAACCTGCATTTAATCTCAGTGTTTCGGCAGGGTATTTAACTGCCACAATCGTAAGTTTTATTCCTGCCAAAGTTTTTGCTTTTTCTGCCAAAGAATCAGGCAATACCCGTCGGGAATCTGTAAAGTTTCTGATTATTGCGCTGGTGGCCTGGGGAATACAGGTAGGTGTTTCTTCACTTACACTAGACCATGTAGCCAATAAATATTTTTCTGAGTACTCTCTTTTTGCTCGTGAAAAAGGCTCGCACGTTGTCGGAATGGGTTTCAGTTTCCTTGCCAACTATTTCGGCCACAAGTTTCTCACCTTTAGAAGTACCGGGCTATATGATAAAATAAAGACCCGTAATACCCGATAAAATTGAACAATACCAAGATGTTTTTGTTTTCTTAAGACATATTTAAGACAATTTTAAAAAAAATTTAAGAAAACCTTGCTTCATATCTTAAAATAAACTTAAATTTGCAATGCGTTTCAAACCTCAAAACATCATAAAGAAATGAAAAAAGTAATTGCAATTTTATTCGTAGCTGGTATGGCTTCTTTGGCCGCTTGTACTTCTAAAACTGAAGGAACTGGTGATTCAACTACAGTAGACACAACTGCTACTTCAGTTATGGCCGATACTACAACTGCTCCTGCTGATACTACAGCTAAAGCTGATACTACTAAGTAATAATTCTTAGCTTAGATAGCACAAGGGCCTTATTCATTACTGAATAAGGCTTTTTTATTTTTAAGAGATTTCCGTTTAACATCGGGCATAAAAAAGGTATCGGCCTGAAAGACCGATACCTTTTTTATGTTTTATCTGCAATATTAAATCCTAAAAATTATCGCTCCATTTATAAGCTTCTATTAGTTTCTTCTCTCCTTCCAGCCCTTTGTAGGCGTTTCCGTGCTCCATACCCATAATAAACTCCTGGTTTTTAGCTTTCGATTTATCGTAGATATGTTTAAAAAGGCTTTTATAGTTTACTTCCCCTGTAGTTGGCTCATTACGCCCCGGCTCATCCCCTATCTGGAAATAGGCGATTTCATCCCAGCACCAATCCATATTTTGTGTAATACGACCTTCGTTACGTTGCATATGCCACATATCAAATAAAATCTTACATGAGGGGCTGTTTACTGCCTTACAAATCATATAGGTCTGGTCTGAATTACGCAGGAATAATTCAGGTGTATCGCTTAGCGGCTCTAATACCATTGTCAGATTATGTGGCTCTAGGATATCACAGGCACGGCGCAAAGCATCTATCACATTGGCTGTCTGAATACCGATAGGTAGTCTTCTTTCAAAAAAGCCCGGTACAACCGTTGCCCATTTCGCATTGACGCGTTTGGCAACTTCTACCGAAGTGCGGCAGGTTTTCAGAAAGTTTTCTAAAAACTCCTTTTTGCCTGTTGCTAAGGATGTTTTCCAGTTATCTCCTCCATCAATCACAAACACCCCCATTTTCATATTCAATTTAGCCAATGTCTCGCCAATCTTTTTTTGTTCATCTACCGGGCGTCCTAACATACCGTTGTCTTCCAAAGCCATAAAACCATTATCGGCCATGAATTTCAACTGGTCAACCAGGTCTTTCCCCGCAGAGTTTTCGAACATTCCAAAATGCGGTGCATACAAGAGTTTGAATTTGTCTGCCGTAGCAGTTTCAGGCTTATTCTGCTGTGTTTCTGATGCTAAAGTCGTACCCATGGGCAAAGCAGAAGCCCCTGCTGCCAAAGCGCTCTTTGAAAGAAAATTTCTACGATTCATTTTAATAAATTAAGGGGTTGAATGATGCCGTCAAATTACGAAAATATTGTCAATGAAGCATTAATTCCTTGCACGATTGTCCACTGGATTTCTTAATATAAGAAATCCAGATTTTCAGTTTTGATATCTTCTGTTTCAAGTTCCAGAAACTCCTCCCAGAAAGGGTTTTCCGGCAATGGAGCCTTACAAAGAATGGGTTCTTTTTTGACTGGATGAACAAAATACAAACGGCGGGCATGAAGATTAATGTTACCCTCCGGATTGAGTCTTGGATAGCCATATTTGACATCTCCTCTAATCGGACAGCCCACAGTGGCTAATTGCACTCTGATTTGATGCGGACGGCCTGTAATAGGGTATACTTCTAATAAATGATAGTGATTGATTTCACCCAGATACCGATAGTTCAATTCTGCTTTCTGTGAGCCCGGAACTTCCGTATCAAAAGCCTTAACGGTATTCTTCTCCTCATTTTTTATCAACCAGTTGGTTAGTTTTCCGGTTCTCTTTTCCGGCTTTTTACCTACTACGGCCCAATAGGTCTTCTGAACATCGCGCTTGCGGAACAGTTCATTCATTCGCTCCAATGCCTTTGAGGTACGGGCAAAAACTACTATGCCACTTACCGGGCGATCAATGCGGTGTACTGTACCAAGGAAAACATCTCCCGGTTTATTGTATTTTTTTTTAATATAGTCTTTTACGTAGTCTGATAAAGTCTTATCTCCTGTAGCATCGCCTTGTACTAAAACTCCTGCTGCCTTATTGACAATTATGATGTGATTGTCTTCGTAAAGAACATAAAAAGGCTGTTTCATATCTTTATTATTTCTTGCAAAGATACTTAGTTTTTCTGTTTAAACTATAAAACTGCGTAGGATAGGTGTTAAAGGCCTCTTTTAAGCCACAATAACCTTGCATAGAATTGATGCAAGAGCTCTCATACATTGAATCAGGAAACCCATCAATTAAAAAGAAAACTCCATTGCAATCCGGCGGGTTTCTTCGTCGGTTCTGATATAATCTTCTAAGGTAGGTGTCTTTACAAAACTTACCCTGTGCATACAATCTTCTATCAGATCAGACATTTCCAGAAATCCTATTTCATCGCGCAGAAAAGAGGCAACTGCTATTTCGTTGGCAGCATTTACAATACAGGCCATGTTCCCGCCTTTATTGAGGGCATCAAAAGCGAAACCCAGGTTTCTGAATGTTTCGGTATCAGGCTGTTGAAAAGTAAGAGAAGGATATTTAGTAAAATCGAATCTCGGGAAATCAGATTTTAACCGGGCAGGATAAGACAGGGCAAACTGTATTGGTACGCGCATATCGGGCAAGCCCATTTGTGCTTTCATACTTCCATCTTCAAACTGCACCATCGAATGGATAATACTCTGCGGATGTACTATTACCTCTATCTGCTCAGGACTAATTCCAAACAGCCATTTGGCTTCAATTACCTCCAGTCCCTTATTCATCAAAGAAGCTGAATCTATTGTAATTTTTGCCCCCATAGTCCAGTTAGGGTGTTTTAGGGCTTGCAGTTTGGTTACATTTTTCAGAAACTCTCTGTCTTTGCCCAGAAACGGGCCGCCGGAGGCAGTGAGTATAATTTTCTCAATAGGATTATGAAACTCCCCTACCAGACATTGAAAAATAGCTGAGTGTTCGGAGTCGACCGGAAGAATATCTACTTTGTTTTTATCGGCTAAGTCTGTTACCAGTTCGCCTGCTACTACCAGCGTTTCTTTATTAGCTAATGCAATATGTTTACCTGCTTTGATGGCTGCAACGGTTGGTATCAGGCCTGCATAACCTACAAGAGCCGTTAGCACCATATTTACTGATTCCATCTGCACCACCGATGACAATGATTTCTCACCTGCGTATACTTTAATATCCAGTGGGTCAAGGGCAGAAAAAACTTTATCGTATAAAGTCTCGTTTGAAATCACCACTACATTAGGTCGGAACTTTGCCGCTTGTTCGATTAATAAATCGGCATTGTTCTGGGCTGTCAATACTTCTATTCCAAAAATATCAGGATTTGCCGCCACTACCTCCAGGGCTTGTGTACCTATTGAACCCGTTGAGCCTAAAATAGCCAGATTTCTTTTCATGTATGCGCAGGAATATTATAATCCAAGAATAAAATTCGTTGTACTTCCGTTATTAGTCTTCAAAAAGCGTTTATCCGAAACGCCATAATTTCGAAGACAAAGTTCGGAAAATTTAACGAGAATTTTTTATTTTGCTAATCGTATTGAAACAAGAGTATATTTAAAGCACGCTTCTGCGAATTCCATCTGAGCAGAGGGATGCTTTGCAGCCAGAAAACAGATTAAATATACGCTTACAAAAATCATTTGGGGGGTCAGGCTTATGCAAACGGCAGAAGATCAATTTCAATTCTTTGAGGGTGTACTTTTTGAGACCTTAGGACGAGACGTGCAGGTGAATGAATACCGTTTGCTTCAGGGCGGAAACATCAACGTGACAGTACAGGTACATACCAATGAAGGAAAGTATTTTATTAAATACAATACGCTCAAACATGAAGGGATGTTTGAGGCAGAGGCAAACGGATTGAACCTGTTGCGTGAAGCAAATGTGATACGGATTCCGGAGGTTATTAACTGGGGCAGAAGAGACGGACAGGATTATCTGATTTTAGAAAATATAGAGTACTCAAAACCAAATCTGGACTATTGGGATGTATTTGGGCAAAATTTAGCCGCGCTTCACAGACAGACCAACGATTCTTTTGGCTTAGACTTCAATAATTACATTGGTTTATTACAACAGAACAATGAGTCACACACCGATTGGTTAAGTTTTTTTATCGAAAAAAGACTCAATGTTCAGGCGGGTTTAGCTTATTACAATGATTTGATCAGTAAGGATTTATACGATAAATTTCAGCAGTTTTATAAATCACTTCCCAATTTATTACCCAACGAAAAACCCGCTTTAATGCACGGAGATTTATGGTCGGGTAATGTAATTACGGATGAAAAAGGTAGCCCCTGCCTTGTTGACCCTGCAGTATACTATGGCAACCGGGAAATGGAAATGGCTTTTACAACTCTCTTTGGCGGATTCGATAATCGTTTTTATGAAGCTTATCATGAAAGTTTCCCATTGCAGCCGCGTTTCGACGAAAGAATACCTATCTATAATATCTATCCGCTGATGGTTCATGTCAATATATTCGGCACAAACTATCTGCCTCCGGTTTTGCGTACTCTAAACAAGTATCTGCAAGGTTAGATTACGAGAAGGTTACACCCCCTAATATCAGAATTATCGAATCGCCCGATGACACTGAATTGCTGGTTATTCAATTGATAAGCGCCCAAATCCTGCGTTTCGATAAAACTACATGAATCTATATTGGCCAAATCTATCACGTTGATACCCCCACGAATTGTCGTTTCTCTCGAAATATCAGGCAGGAATTGCGATGGGATGATTTTAAAAGGGTCGTTGATTTCCCGTAGCAGAATCTTCAGGGTATTAGGCAATTCAAACACTCCCTCGCCTTTAGAGTATCCTTGTGAGAGCAGTTCGGTCATACCATATTCTGAGTGTATATGTTGAATAGGCAGATGGCTTGTCAATATCTCATGTACTTCTTCTCTTAGCAACTCTTTTCTCCGGCCTTTCATCCCCCCTGTTTCCATCACTATCAGTTTATCTTTGAAATTTTGCAGGAAATCCAGGTTCTTTTCATCCTCAACCAGGTCGAGTAAGGCAAAAGTTACGCCCATCAGTAAAACTTTTCGGTGCGTTTGAGAGTTTTCTGATAGCTGGTGCAGCTTCTCTATCAATTCTGCCGTATTATTAAGGTAGAATCCTGATTCGCGGGAGTAAGTGCGATAAATAAAACTCTGCACCATATACACCAACGATGAATTATTTCGTTCAAGATACGAAGGAAGCAATGCCAGTATATGATAGTCGGTGATGGGGCCGTAAAACTGCTCAAAAATCTTCTGGCTGATGTGCTCGTAGAATGGCAAATCGCTTACATAATGCTTACTGGTATTATGCTGGGTTGTACCGCTACTTTCAAACACCATTTGTGTGGGGGCATTGTCGGTAATAATTTTGTGGTACTTAAAAAACTGTATCGGTAGAAAAGGAATTTTTTCTATGCGGTTAATTTTTTGAGGATTCACTTTCAAAAAGCCCAGATACTCTTTATAGACTGGATTGGCAAATGCCTGAAAACGGAAAATTTCTAAGGCCAATTCTTCAAAAGTATGCGGATTTTGAGAATTATCATTGATTTGCAAGACTGCCGATTTTAGTTCATCGCGGATACCCATGAAAAATATTAATTAATAGACGGGGGCTAATGAATAAAAATTTATCAGCGAAAACCCCTAAACTATCATTTTTATACTAAATTGCTTATAAAATTACAGATAAGAAATGAAAAAGGTTTCAGTATTGGCCGTTTTTAGTGTAATGGCTTTGGTGACAGCTTGTTATAAAGAAATATCTTTTGATATAAAACCCTATATTGAGTTCAGTGATTTGCGTAAAGAAATCAGATTAGACCAGTTTTCGGGTTCCAAGAAAGACTCTGTTATTCTGACAATTAAATTTCAGGATGGTGACGGAGATTTAGGCCTGAACGAAGAAGAAAAAAAGGCTGCTGTAGATAAACAGGACTTTAATTATATCATCCGTATCTTCCGCCAGAAGAACGGCGTATTTAAGGAAGTCCCTCAGGAAGTACCCTATTCAGGTTTTTTTCCACGGCTTAAAAGTGATAATAAGAAAGGGCCGATTGAAGGGAAACTCGATTATTCATTGGTTTATTTTCAGGATTTTACACCTAAGAAAGATTCGCTGAAATACCAGATTACTATCAAAGACAGGACGGGAAATATCTCAAATACCATTGAATCAAAAGTGATTATTCTTAACGAGTTTTAACTCTCAGCAACAGCTATAGTCTTTCATTTATTAAGATTTAAAAAGTATATGCTCGCTCATACTTTTTGCTTGTGACCTTAATCAGATTTTATTCATAAACTTAAATTTTTTCGGCCTTTCGTATATACTTTATTAAAATAAACTGCTCTGCAAAACGCTCCGTTTTTGTACTATTCTTATTAACAATTTGATAATCATAGGATTCTACAGGAAAAATGAGGATTTCTCATTGTATTTTTCTAATTTTGCAGTTTATTACAAAAGGTGTAGTTCGTTAGTCGTTTATCCGTGATGCGTTGGGGTAAAGATTGATGCATTACGATAATTTTCAGACTTCAATGCAAAATATTAGAAACATTGCCATTATTGCCCACGTTGACCACGGTAAAACAACCCTGGTTGACAAAATTATTCATGCTTCAAAAATTTTCAGAGACAATCAGGAATTTGGTGATTTGATTCTTGATAATAATGACCTTGAACGTGAGCGTGGAATCACCATCGTGTCGAAAAACGTATCAGTACGTTATAACGATGTTAAAATCAATATTATAGATACTCCTGGTCACGCAGACTTCGGAGGCGAGGTAGAGCGCGTTTTGAAACTAGCCGACGGTGTTATTCTTTTAGTTGATGCTTTTGAGGGACCAATGCCTCAGACCCGTTTCGTATTAGGAAAAGCACTACAATTAGGTTTAAAACCAATCGTAGTTGTGAATAAAGTAGATAAAGAAAACTGCCGTCCTGATGAAGTACACGAGCAGGTTTTTGATTTGATGTTCAACCTTGACGCAACAGAAGACCAATTGGACTTCCCTTGCTTGTATGGTTCATCAAAACAAGGTTGGATGAGTACCGACTGGAAAAAACCAACAACTGATATTATTCCTTTGTTAGATGCTATCATTGAGCATATTCCTGCTTCTCCGGTAGTAGCAGGTACAGCACAAATGCAGATTACTTCTTTAGATTATTCATCTTTCGTAGGTCGTATCGCTATCGGTCGTGTTGCCAGAGGAGTTTTGAAAGAAGGTATGCAGGTTGCTCTTTGTAAAGCAGATGGTAGCGCCAAAAAAATGCGTATTAAAGAATTACACGTTTTTGAAGGCTTAGGCAAAGTAAAAGTGACTGAGGTAGAATCAGGAGAAATTTGTGCCGTAATAGGTATTGAAGATTTTGAAATTGGTGATACTGTTGCCGATGCTGAAAATCCGGAAGCATTACCACGTATTTCTATTGATGAGCCAACAATGAATATGTTGTTCACCATCAATAACTCTCCGTTCTTTGGTAAAGAAGGTAAGTTTGTAACATCACGCCACTTACGTGACCGCCTGATGAAAGAAAAAGAGAAAAACCTTGCTTTACGTGTAGAGACAGGTGATACAGAAGATAAATTCATTGTGTTTGGTCGTGGTATTCTTCACTTGTCAGTTTTGATTGAAACGATGCGTCGTGAAGGATATGAGATACAGGTAGGTCAGCCACAGGTATTATACAAAGAAGGTGAAAACGGTGAGAGATTAGAACCAATTGAAACTTTGGTTGTGGATGTACCGGAAGAAACCGCCGGAAAGGTTATTGAGTTAGTAACGCAACGTAAAGGTGAGTTATTGATAATGGAACCTAAAGGTGATTTACAACACCTTGAATTCAATATCCCATCACGTGGTTTGATTGGTTTACGTTCAAATGTTTTAACGTCTACATATGGTGAGGCTATTATGAATCACCGTTTTAAATCATATGAGCCGTTTAAAGGAGCTATTCCTGGTCGTATCAACGGTTCGTTGATTTCTATGGGTAATGGCCCTGCTACACCTTATTCGATTGACAAATTACAAGACAGAGGCGTGTTCTTTATCGACCCGAATGAAGATATTTATACGGGTATGGTAATTGGCGAGCATAACCGTCAGAACGATATTGTGGTTAATCTTCAGACAGCGAAGAAATTAACCAATATGCGTGCTTCAGGTACAGATGATAATGTTCGTATTGCTCCGAAAATCAACTTCTCTTTAGAAGATGCCATGGAGTATATCCAGAAAGATGAATACTTAGAAATCACACCTAAGTCGATTCGTATGCGTAAAATTTACCTCGATGAAAATGAGCGTAAACGTTTCGAAAGCAAAGGTGCTTTTGCCTTGGCATAAGCTGATTGAGATATATTATAGAAGAATCCCTGTTATTTGGTTAGCAGGGATTTTTTTTGTTTATATGGTTCTCTAAAACATTGTAGGGCGAACTTCCAATTCGCAGTGGGTAAAAATTAAGTGGGTTTCTGTTTTTCGCTAGGCACGGCGAACTGGAAGTTCGCCCCACAAAAATCACTCAATCCTCAAAATTCGCATCTCTCTTCTGCATCTTAGCAATAAAGGCTTCCTTCAAATCATTTGAAAGCAGCATAGCGGCATTCCAGGTTGCCATATAATTCAATCCATCTGCCACAGAATGATCTCTTGTGTGCAATAAAATATGTTTAGTACCCCGAATAGAGATTGGCGATTTAGAAGCAATAGTAGCCGCCAGTTTAAACACTTCTTCCATCATTGTATGCTTATCAGGAAAAGCCCGGTTGACTATACCTATCTTTTCCGCTTCCTTACCATCTACATTTCTGCCTGTATAGGCCATTTCACGCACTAAACCATCGCCTATCAGTTTAGGAAGCCGCTGTAAGGTGCCTAAGTCGGCCACCATGCCCATATCTATCTCCTTAATGGTAAAGTAGGCGTCTTCAGTACAATAGCGCATATCACAGGCGCAAATGAGGTCTACACCTGCCCCAATGCAGCCGCCATGCACAGCAACTAATACGGGCTTGGAACAGTTTTCAATAGTATTGATAGGTGCCTGTAATCGAAATACATCTTTCCTTACTTTTTCTCTTCTCCGTCCTTCACAATCAATATCAGTCTGTGATACCGACATTAGCAGGCTTAAATCAATCCCCGCACAAAAATGGTTACTTTCACCACCTTCCAATACAATCGCCCGTACTTCCGGATTATCATCAAGGTTCTCAAAAATCTCTTTTATTTCGTCCCAGGCAGATTGGTTAAGCGCGTTGGCTTTTTCGGGGCGATTCAGGATTACATGCGCAATGTGGTTTTCAATCGATAGTTTTAAAGTTTGCATAATCAAGCTCGTGGTTTGTTGAATAAAAAAAGCCGGAAAGGTTTCTCTCCGGCTAAATTTAAGCATTATTTCTTTTATTTCTTCTCTCCACTTGTTTGCACACCTGAAGGCTGATTTTTCTTTGCCTCCTGCATAGGGTTTGGACCACCCGCACCACCAAAACCTCTTTGCTTGAAGGCCTGGAAACGGGTAGGTTGCTCAGGCTCTTTCGGGAAAGCATTATCAGAGGTATCAATATCCGGTATTTCGTGATAAGGATCCAGTTTAAACTTAGCCACTTTCTTGGTAGTTACTAAGGTCTTTTTCACCTCTTTATCATTTACTCTCCATACTTCAACAGG
>CALRLS020000085.1:0-13931 GCA_943368815.1 Cyanobium sp. NIES-981 | reverse complement strand
TTTTTATCGCCGGTAGCGCAAAAATCTTACTTTTGCACGGCAAATTTTGTACACCTAAAAATTCGACAATATGAAAAGAAATGCAACAGCCGTTTGGCAAGGAACAGGTAAAGAAGGTAATGGCCACCTGACCACACAAAGTACGGTATTGAATCAGACACAATACTCTTTCAATTCCCGTTTTGCGGAAGGAGTAGGCACTAATCCGGAAGAATTAATAGCAGCAGCACATGCGGGTTGTTTTACTATGAAATTGAGCTTCAATCTTTCTGGTGAAGGATTTACCCCTGAAAACCTTGAAACAAAATGTGAGATTACTTTTGAAAACGGAGAAATTACACTTTCGCACCTGACTTTAACAGCTAAAGTTGCTGATATTTCAAAAGAAAAATTTGATGAATTAGTTGCAGACGCAGAAGCAAATTGCCCGATTTCGAAACTGTTGAATACCAAAATAACCGTTGATGCCACTTTGGCGTAAAATAACCCCATCCCTAACCCTTCCCCAACAGTGGGGAAGGGAATTGGAATCATTCTTTTCTTTACTCCTCCAAAGGCAATTTCAATAAAAATCCTGCCAGATCAGATAAATCTTTTTCTTTTAAACCCATTGATGAAGGTTCGGGCATCAGGCTGTTTTTGAGTTGTTTACGGCTGGCGATGTTTGCCTTTTTGATACTGGTCAGCTGCCCTGCCAGGTCTTTTAGGGTAACTGTCTGTCCATCACCCACTAAAAAACCATAATAAGTGTTTTTATCTTTGGTTGTAATAATGAAGGGTTCATAGCCAAAAGCCATGCTTGCTGAGGGATTTACGATAGCATCGAGTAAGCCTGCTTTGTCAAATTTCTTTCCTATCTGTGTTAGTTCGGGGCCTATTTCGGCTCCTTCTTTATCGAATTTGTGACAGGTTGCACAGTTTTTCCTGAAAACCTCATAGCCTTTTTTAATATCAGATGGCATTTCGAGTGCTAAGTTCACCGATATTCCTTTACCGCCGGGGCGCTGGAAATAATCACTCGCCATCATGCGGATGGATTTGTCAGGATTATTAAAAATATGTTCTGCCACCACTTTTCTCACTTCATTTGGTAAACGATTTTCTCCTGCAAGGCTCAATAGCATTTTACCTCCTGTCATATCATTTGCCATTTTCTCGGCTGCTTTTTCCCTGGCGGCCTGTGGCTGATTTTTGTCAAGCATTTGTTTCTCGAAGGCCAGCATCTGCTTTTGTTGTGATGAAAGTTGGGTATTGGCGGCTTTTTCCCAATCCATCAAATCCGCCCAGTCGTTGGTCTTTCTGAAATTCACCCACCAGAAAGCCTGGTCCGATACATCTTTCAGTGGGCTTTTGCTTAAAGCAAGCATTGCCGTTACTGCACTTTTAGCTTTGATAAAGGCCAGAGCAGTAATCGCTTGCTTTCTTTGTGCTTCGCGCAGGTTCTTGGCGTTTGCCCTCAGTTTCAAATCATTGACAGCCTCTACCGGGTGTAATCGCCATAGAAGAGCGGCTGTGGCTTCATTCCATACGATTGGGTCTTTGGGCAGACCAGGTCTGATAGATTGGTAATAGGCACTCTCTTTGCCATCTAATGCCTGCCCTATAGCCTCCACTTCAAAGCGATCAGTTCCATCATAGCTTTTTACGAGATTATCTACAATCCCTTTGATTGATGCTAAAGGTAAATCCCTTAGAGCAATAGCAACTTCTCGTCTGACGGCAATGTTCTTATCAGAGGATAATTTTTCAGCAATCGGCAGAATATCCGGTTTAACCTGCCGCAAGGCCCTGAAAGCCGTTATTTTCAGATTTACATCGTCACCCACTACTATTTTTTCTACTTCTTTTATACCCTCATCTCCCATTTTTGATAGTAACCATACGGCTCTTGCCTGCACATAAGGGTTTTTATCAGCCAATAGTTTTTTTACTGCGCCAATATCTCTGCCATTTTTCAGGGCTTCAAAGCCAAGGTTCCGTACATTAATGGCAGGGTTTTTAAGTGTTTCAATTTGCCCTTGTACACTCGATAAATCAATAACAGGAGGGCTAAGTTTTTTACCTTTGGGCGTAATCCTGAAAATACGGCCATAGGCTTTTTTATCATGCATAGCATGGCCACCTACTACGGGGTCATACCAGTCGGCTATATAAATGGCGCCATCAGTGCCTGCTACCACATCGCTCGGGCGAAACCATTTACGTGTATCTTCACTGGTATCGTTCCATATATAATAGTCATCAGTTTTAGGGAAAGAGCTAATCATGTTATGGCGTTGCATCTCGTATCCACCTCCCTTTAGGGTAGGCTGATAGGAGAGGATAACATTCCGGCCTGCTTCGCAACTCAATAGGGTACCTCTGTATTTTTCACCAAGTGCATCGCCTTCATAAAACGTTATACCTGTTGGTGAGCCTGCGCCTGAATTATCAATAGCAGGTTGCACACCCGGGTCGTCCTGATGCCAGTGGGCTGTGAACATCTCTTGTCCCGGTCTACGGTCAGCCTGCCAGAAACGGGTGCCGTCAGCGCTGAAATAGCCTGCGTTACCTCCTTCCATTAAATAACTTACCCTGCAGGTAATTACCTGATCATCGTTATCATTCTGCCACATATTACCGTAAGAATCCAGCCCGACTTCGTAACTATTCCGGAAATTATGCCCCATTACTTTCAGGTTTTTGCCTTCAGTGTCCATTCTCAGAGCCAGACCTCCCACCCAGACTCTTCCGTCGTCTGATTTCTGATTGCCCTGATTAGACTTATTATAAGGCGTTCCTCCATAATAAGAGCTGCCTGAACGAAGTGACCAGCCCCCTTTGTCGGTTACATTATGCGGCCCTGCATTACCTGTATTGAAATGCCAGTTGCCGTCTGGTCCGGCAGTAACGGAATGTAGAGAGTGGTCATGGTCAATTCCTCCGAATCCTTTCAGCAGAATTTCTTTTTTATCTGGTATATCATCACCATTCTCATCCGTAAACACTATCAGATTGGGTGCGGCAGAAACAATTACTTTTTTGCCTATTACGGCAATGCCCAGCGGTGCAACCAGGTCTTTATCCTGCACAAAAACTTTTGATTTATCTGCCTTACCGTCTCCATCTGTATCTTCCAGAATCACCACACGGTCGCCTTTTTGCTCATTATTGATACGTTCGCCGGGTTTGGTATTGAAGTTTCTGTAATCTACCGCTTCCGTTATCCAGATACGACCTCTATAGTCTACATCCATATTGGTCGGGTTATGCAGCATAGGTGTTTCTGCCCAAAGTGTGGCTTCCAGGTCGTCCGGTACATAGAGTGTATTTTTATCGTCAGCAGGTTCAGGGCCAAAGGCAGTAGCCAATGCTAAGGCAAGGCTAAGCAGAAAGATAGCAGAGGCTTTCTTTGAGAAGAACATGGTTTATATCAGGTTGAATAATTACTTGTCTATACAAGATTAAGAAATTTGCTGATAAATCTGAATATGCTGTTCAGTAAATTTTTTCCAGGAGAATTTCTGTGCCTGTAATACCGCTTTTTCGCTCAGGACGCGGCGCAGGCTTTTATCAGAATATAGATTGAGCATTGCCTCGGCAATGGCATTTTCATCGGTGGGGTCAACCAGTATTCCTGCATCACCAACCACTTCCGGAATAGCACTTATGTTTGAGCTAATGACAGGTGTACCGCATTGCATGGCTTCTAAGGGAGGGAGGCCAAAGCCCTCATATAGAGAGGGATAGACGAAAGCCATTGCCGCAGAATATAAAGCGGCTAAATCCCCGTCAGCCACGTAGCCGGTAACAATGATTTTTTCTTTCAATATCGGATTTGCCTTGATTTCAGCAAAAATAGTCTCAAAATCCCAGCCTTTGGTGCCAACGAGTACAAGGTTCAAATCATCAATTTTTTCCTGTTGAATCAGTTTCAGAAAGCTTCTGATAGTGCGCTCAATGTTCTTGCGGGGTTCGAGCGTAGCGAGAGACAAGAGGTAATTTTTATGCAGATTGATATGGTATTTCTGTAATACCCGTTCTATTTCTTCATTGTCGCGTACCTGATAGAATTTATCTTCTGATGCCGCCAGATGTACCACAAATACTTTATCAGGCGAAATGCCCGTTGCCTCACATAAATCGTTTTTGGTGGCTTCTGATACGCATATCGGATAAGTATCTCCATCTATGCCAGCCAGTATTTCCTTCATCATGCGCACATTCCATTCACCGAAATAAGCCGGGAAAAGATGCGGAATCAGGTCATGAATGGTTATTACTTTCTTCGGTTTTGACAGACCTTTTAGTTCCTGAGGAATCGGCAGGAAGGGTGAATGATAAATATCATAGGCTCCTAAAGTAGCCGCTTCGAGCTGAAAAGAAGGTTTGAAACGAGCCCGTAAACGGGTGAAAATCTCTCTGAGTATTTTTTGTGTTAAAGACCTGTAAGCAAAAGCCGAAACAATTTTGTTTTCGAGATAAGCAAATTTGAGGTCTTTTGGTGAATTGATAATAGGTGTTTTTGTATGAAAACTGTTCAGATAAGCTATGATTTCAGGCAGGTGATAGGTATTGGCAACTGTCAGTTCGACGGCTTTGCTTTCAACCAGACCTTTAAGCAGGTTTTCAGCAACACGATATACACCCGTGCGGGATTGTTCATGAAAGAAACCCAAACCTAAAACAGAGCCATCTAATACAACTTTATTCATGTACGTTTACAGGGTTTACCTTATTGAGTATCAATTCTTTTACTTCCGGGTTTTCAACGTTTTCCTGGTATACTAATTCCACATTATTGCGGTCGAAGGGTAGCCCTACACTTGGTTTGTGATTGTGAATCAGATAGACCGGTAGATTGGCTAAAGGAAAAAACGGATAACCAGTGCCTTTATAGACGGAAATTGTTTTACAATAGATGCAGCACAAATGCTCGGGGAACGAATCAAGGGTAAGAGCGAAGTCCGCTTTTTGAGATAATAGCGCTATTTCATTAATATTGATTTTGCCTGAGGTATCAATCACTCTGTTGGCAGTAGGTAGTCTGATTAAATCCCATATTTGCTTTGAGAGGCCTGTTTGCCCACAGAATAGGATATAATAGCCTGTCTTTTCCAGTATTTCATCCAGAATCGATGCCCAGAAAGCAGGAGACATCTGTTTATGTTCACCACCGGATTCCGGGAATACCATCAGATATGCCCCCCGGGGTAAACTGATTTTATTTTTAATCTTTTCTAATGTGGTATCGGGCGAAATCTGAAAATAGGGTTCTACATCGGCTAATGTTCCTGTCACGCCGATTTCATGCAGGAGCATGAAATACATATCAAAATGATGGAATTCTTCTGTCGGTACATCGAATTCTTTATCAAGCAAGCCACCCAAACCACGACGTGCAAAGCCGTAGGCTTTACCCACTTTAATAAACGGCAATACAAAATGTGCCACTGCATCGCTGTATCTAATGTCAATATAATAATCGTAAGAATTTCGCTGTAGCAGGGGTAGAGCTTCTCTGAATGTGCGATAATGTTCCTTTATTTTCTCCCAGCGTGAAATCTTCTTACGGTTGGTCTGATAATGATTGATATAGATAGTCCGGTCTACATAAGGGTTGTGCTGATTAACCGGCGCACACCATTGAGGTGCAAGCAGGTCAATTTTTACATCGGGATACTTTTTCTTTATTAGCGGAAACAGGTAAGTAACCGTGAGGGCATCGCCTAAATGTCCCAGAGAGGCTATCAGGATACGTTTAGGGGACGAAACATTAAGGTTTCTGGTGCGTTTCTTAAAAAAAAGCTTTGCATATATATCCACAAAAAAATCCATAACCTTAAATGGAATGGTTTCCCGTGGGGTTCCGCAGTATTTCCTCATATACAATTTCTTTAAATTTTCACAACTCATACCCAAACTCCCGGATATGTGTTTTCCAGAATTCTGTTTCATATATATCCCAGGCATGGCAGCCGAAAGGTAAGCCATTGTTGAGACCGTAGGCTTTTTCGGGCATGTGTTCAACGGCAAATCTTAATGCTGTACGCCAGTCCGGAATATTTAATTTCTTAGAATAACGATTTATCTCAATTCCCCAGAACATATCTTCGTTATAGGCAGGGTGAGTTTTGGCTAATTCCAGATATTTTTCAATTTTTGAGCGGTTTTCAGGAATCAGGCTCAATAGTTTTTTGGTTTTTCTCAATGAGAAACCTCCATTGCCGACCCCTCGCTTCATGATAATCTCCTTAGGGCCGTATTTGCCGTATCGCTCTTCTTTTAAATCAAACCAGATGGCCATTTTCTTTTTCAGATTCCAGACCCATTCCTTCCATTTATTCTCAAAATCTATCTCAATCCGCCAGGGAGCGCCTATGTAATCATAACAGTGACTACACCAGTAGTCCAGTTCATCTTTAAATACAAAGGCATCTAACTGATATATCAGCATATATTCATAAGCCAGGAAACGCGAATAAAACCCTTCAGACAACAGTAGTCTATTATATGTCAATGTGCTTTTGAAAAAGGCATCATCAAAGTTCTCTGTTTTTAATAGAGGATATTTTTCTAAAAGATGGCTGATATCCAGTGAAGCGGGTTTTATTAATATTATAGGATAATTGCCCAAAACACGAACGCCCTGTTCAAGCGAAATGGCTTCATAAGGGCTTAATTGCTCCTGATAAATGGGTATGATTATGCACGCACTCACTTATTTCTAATTTTTATTGAATTAAGGATTTATATAACTAACAGAAAAGCCGTCAAAAGTAATTTGCGGATTTTTAATGCTTTCCATTGAAACTTTTGCATTCAACCAATGCAATTTATTCTTCAAATTACTTATGCGAACAGAAAGATGTGCTTTAATTTTCTGTTTGTAATATGTTGTATTCGCTAGCATATCTTCTTCCACCCAAGCTATAACTTTAATTGAGGCTCCAGTAGAAATAATTCTACTTGCTTTTGCCCATTCAGTAGGATTGTGAGTTGTATTTCTACCGGCAGCTACAATACAAGCAATGCTATCTCTTACCTTTTGGGCAATTTCAGTTGTCAAATCCTCGGCACCTTGCGCTAATCTTGCTCTCGTGCTTGGATCCGAAGTGTGATTCCTGAAATTTTTTACTTCAAAAAATATGAGGGTATCATCATTATAAATTCCAAGAAAATCAATCGCTTTTGTGCCACTTAAACTATTACCTACTTTTGTGTAATTTATATGTTCATCAAACTTAATAGCCCACCAATTATGCTCATCAAAAGTGAACTCTAAATTACTTTCTCTAAACCTCATGATTTTGTAATGATTTATTGAATAATTCTTGTTCTCTATCATAATAAGCAGCAAACTCATCCAGAATAGGATTATTATTAATTTCAGCAAGTGAATTACCCTCTTCTATACTAATGGTACTCCCTTCTTTAGCAATGCAGAAGTATTTTAGTTTAGGAGCATTGGGGTTTAATTCTTTGTACTCGGCTTGTAAAGAAAGTTGATGCGTTAATAAATAATCATGCGTAGAAATAAATATCTGGATTTGATTTTCTGATAATTTCAATAAGAATTTAACGATTACCGAAGTTAATTTAGGGTTTAAGTTTGCTTCAGGCTCATCCCAGAATAATATTGAGTTTTTTGTTAGTTCTCCATTTCCAATTAAATACATTATTGAGGCAATTTTTCGTAGGCCTTCGGCTACCAAATGTGCCTCCATTTTTCCACCATTATCCTTTAAATAAAAACGTCCATTTTCTTTTATTGCGGTAGCTCGAAGTTCTTCCTCTAACGGTTGTAAAAGTTTGTTAGCTTCATCAAATCTTCTTCCTTTTAATGAAGGTGCATCTAGAGCCCTAGCTAACTGAATGTAGGTTTCATCAAATGAAATTTCTCTTTTTTCATTTAAAGATAGGAATCCTTCAAATAAAGAGAACATTTCTCTTGGAGGGATATATAAGAAATTTATAGGCTTAATATCTTCATTAACTTCAATTTTTACACTACTTTTTGAATTTGTAGAAAATCCAAATGAAAGACTTTTGTTTTTTACTTTTAAATCTATTTTCGCCGAAGTACGACCCTGTTGCCTTCTTACTAGCCGACCTAGTTGTTCAGGCTTGAAATATGCCACTAATTGTTCGGCAATTATATGTTCAAATCGTTCCTTTGAATTAGCATTTAATCTATTGCATAATTCATCCGCTCTTAAAATTGCACTAATAAGTTTAAGTATATGAGTCTTACCCGTACCATTTTTACCAATAAAAATATTGATATTAGGACTGAAAATGAACTTGTTATTCTCAAAACAAGTAAAACCAGAGATATTTAATTCGTTAATCATAAAAGATTAATTTAGTCGTTATAAGTATTTTAAGGACTACATTTTCATACAAATAAAGCAATTATTATATAATCGTTCCGCCATCAATCGAAAACAGCACTCCGGTAGTATAAGCCGAAGCCGATGTTGCCAGATACAAGGCCATAGGCGAAATTTCTTCTACCGTACCCATGCGGGCAATAGGCAGGCGCTTGGTGAAATGCGCCAGAGTCTTTTCGTTATCCCACAAAGCCTGACTGAATTTGGTCTTGATAAGACCCGGACAAATAGCGTTTACTCTGATACCGTCTTCTCCCCATTCTTTGGCTAATACTTTGGTTAGCATATTGAGTGATGCCTTGCTTACACTATAAATGCCCAAACCGGGGTCTGGCGTATGTCCTGCTATACTGCTTATATTAATCACACTTCCACCGCCACGGGCTTTCATGATAGGGTGTATCATTTTTGATAATTCAAAGGGAGCTTTTACGTTTATCTGCATTATTTTATCAAAGGCACTTTCCGGACAATCAAGTGCAGGTCCATAAACCGGATTGGTGGCGGCGTTGTTTACAAGTATATCTATGCCTCCATAGGTTTCAACCGTTTTTTCTACCAATAGTTTTAGCTGAGCCATTTCACCTGCATGGGCTGCTATACCTGTGCACTCGCCACCAGCTGCTTTTATCTCATTAGCCAGTTCGTCAAGATCGGCCTGTTTTCTGCTGCTTATGACTACTTTAGCGCCATAGTCTGCAAATATCCTTGCAATGGCCTCTCCGATTCCTTTACTTGCTCCGGTAATAAGGGCTACTTTGCCTGTTAAATCAAAAACGTTTTTCATAAGTGAATTAAGGGTAGAATATATCCGGTGAACATACTTATTGTAAAATCAAACCACCATCCAGAATCACGCTCTGACCTGTAATGAAAGAGGCCTCATCGGCCGCTAAATACAGAATCGCACTGGCAATTTCTTCGGGTTTACCAAAGCGTTTCATCGGTGTGGCGTATTGTAATGCTTCCAGATAGGCCACATCAGTATCTGCCCCCTCCAGCATGGGTGTTTGCGTAAAACCTGGACAAACGGCATTGATTCTGATACCATATTTAGCAAATTCAATGGCTGCTGTCTTGGTCATACCCACTACGGCATGTTTGCTGGCAGCATAGGCAATATGCCCCACCATGCCGAGATGCCCTGCCACAGATGCCAGATTGACAATAGTGCCGCTTCGCTGCTCTACAAAGTATTGCAGGGCGGTTTTCATACATTGCCATAGGCCCTTCACATTTACATCAATAATGCTATCGAAAGCATCTTCCGGATATTTATCAGTGCGTATACGCGGACCCAATAAACCTGCAGAATTAACTAATATATCAAACTTTCCCCAGAGATTGATCGTCTGCTTAATCATTCCCTCTACCTCATCAAGTTTCGTTACGTTTACTTTTACAAAACTTATTGCATTGCCCAATTGCTCTAACTCAGCATCTAAAGTATCAGCCAAATCGGCAACCATTACTCTGGCGCCTTCCTGAATAAACAAAATGGCAGCGGCTTTGCCTATGCCCGAATTCCCGCCTGTAATAATGACTACTTTATCTTTGAATCGCATGAGTTGAATCAATTTAGTGATTGAGTGAATTAGTGATTGAGTGAATAGAAATATAATTACTTAAAAGAAGCGAACTGTAAAATATAGACTTAAGCATTTGAGTTAAATAGAATATTCTAATCACTAAATCACTCATTCACTAAATCACTCAATGGCTCACTTCTCACAAAAATAAACAATTTCTCCCGCCGGAAGGGCGTATCTTTCTACTAATTCCTTTGGCATTTTTAATACGTAATCGTCTTCTTTTACTTTGAAACCTGCTTTTTCTAATTCTCTGCCATAATCTCTGCCAAACAGTCGCAGGTGGTCGTTTTGCCAGAAAACCCTTTCACGCTCACGAGGGTCAGTGATGGTCGGGTCTTCAAAAGTATGTTCCTTTGTCCAGTCCTGCGGCGATTGAATAATCCCCCAACCACCCGGTTTAAGTACCCTGTATAATTCTGACATCGCTTTGTGGTAATCTTCTACGTGTTCCATTACATGGTTGCAGAATACCACATCAAAAGTATTGGCTTCAAACGGAATTTCATGAATATCCATCTTTACCTTTGCCAATGGCGATTCAATATCAGCCGTAATGTAGTCAAGATTTTTCATTGCTTCAAAACGGTCAATAAAACAATATTCAGGCGCTACGTGTAGTACCTTTAGGTGAGCCGCGCTAAAAAAGTTTGTTTTCTCTCGCAGATACAAAGCCATCAGGCGGTGGCGTTCTAATGCCAGGCAATTAGGGCAAAGGGCGTTTTTGCGTGTTGATAAACGACCATAAGGCAAGAACTTATCCAGTTTTACTTCACATACAGGGCATTCGACAGTATCTCCTTTTAAAATAAAAGTATAGACTTTCAGGGGAATATGGCTGAATAATTGCAGGTATTTTCTAGGAATAAAACGCAGTAAGAAACTAATAATTTTGCCCATGCTCTAAACTTATGAGTGTATATCGTTGTAATTTAAGCCCAAAATTAATTATTTTTGTCTTTGCTTTTACACCAATATACATAAAGATTCGATAAATTATGGAAATAAAAAATCAGAAACCTCCGGGGAAAAGGTTAATTAAAAATATGCCTTTGCGTGTAAAGTGGTTCTTATCAGCTACGGTGGGTATGCTGCTGGTTGGTTATGGGTTGAGTGTACTGAGCGAGGCGGGGCATCTGAAGCATACCAATGCGCCTTTTACGAGGTGGTTTTTGTTGGGCACTTATAGCCTAATTATGGTCAATTCGGGCTTAGCTCTATTCGGGCAGGCTATTATTTTCAGGATGAGGATTGAAAACCGTAAATTGATTAAGAATATTCTGAAAGACAGAAACCGGAAAAATAAAAAAGTATTGACGGTTACGAAAATCGAGAATACAAAGACAGAATAATATTTGGTATTTATTGTGCTATTTTAATATTTTATTGAAAATAATTAACAACTTTTAGGCAAATTGGTACATAGAAATTTTATTTTGCATAATTATCGCTAGGTTTGCAGAGAAAATGTTTTAAAATCTGATTGATAAGGTTTTATCAATTAGATTAAGTGATTTGCTACTAATGGAATTATCCTTATCTGAATTACAATCCGGTCAGCCCAGAAGGACACTTATTGCGCTTGACCTGGGTAAATTTTCCGAAAAAATTATCTCCTATTTATTTATTCTTACCAGAGATATTTTGACTGAGTTTACCATTTTTCATCATCTTGATGGTTCAATTACTGAAAAAGAGGCCCTAGAGAAAATCAATCAGATTTTACATCAGGCTCAGAATTATCAGAATAAAGATCTTGGCAGTACGGTTAAAATTCACATTACTACTAATGACCTGATTGATGAATTGCAGCTTTTGCATGCCAAAGAAAATTTTGGTTCAATTGCTATCGGCACTACTAATAATCCGGACTCATGGCAGATGGGGCACGTTGCACAGGCAATTCTGACGAATCTTTGTGCAGGTATTATTACTGTGCCACCCCATATTCATCTGACTTTTCCTAGTAATGTGAGTATTCTGGTCGAGAAAGTTAAAAAATCAAGCTTCACTTTTCTGACTACCTTTCATGAGTTTGTGTCTCACTACGGTATTTTTCTGAATTTTGTTTTGTTTGCCAAAGACAAACAGGTATTGCAAGAAGAAAGAAATCTGATTGAAGAGTATCAGGACTTCTTTGATTCAACCATCACCTTCAGTTTTATTGTAGAGCAGGAACAAACCTATCTTAATTTCTTAGAATATATAGAGGGTATTCATTGTGAATCTGCCGTGATGACATGGCAGGAAGGTACCACCGTCTATGAATCTGCCAGAGAGCTTGGTACAATATATTGTAGCCCGAGATTAGCAATGCTTTATATTAAGAGAGCCGACCCGGGTAAACGAAATGATTAGCCTATCATAAAAATTGCCAGCAATAGAACAGGGCAGAAATAATCTGGACTATTAATGATAAAACCAGCCACAATTTGTTCTTGATATGTCTGATTATCAGTATTATAGACCCAATTGTTAAGGCGAGGAGCAGAAAATTAAGATTTCTGACTGATAGGCCAATTGGGAAAAAGTTCAGGAATTTAGCTACTCTTTCATTATGAGTATTATATAGGTTAAAAATACTTATCCATACTGCTATAGAATAAATATTAATAGCAATAATAAATAGTGCGATATATTTTGCGATAGTTTTCATCAGCCCCCAAGTCCCTTTTTGCACACGATAATTATATATAGCAGTTTCTAAGTGCAAAGGCACATATTTATTTCTACGGTCAAACTGAATCTGAGATTTTTAATGGGCTCATGTCTACTGGTAAAGCCCAAGCTGCACAAAACCTATTGTGGTGTGGAATTATTTTTTCACTTCGAGCGAACAAGTCCGACTTTTTTGTTTTTAGTATCAAGAATTAATTTATAATTCAGGAAAATTTTGTTACCTGTCATACCACCTATCCCCATTTTTAGCATCCTTTCCATCTGGGAATTACTTATACCTTCTATATATGAGACGGAGTGAATTGGTACAACAGTATTAGCTAAGTAAATGCTTTCATTTGAAGGGAGTGAATTTGCGGTCAAAGTTTTACCCCAGGATTCAATTTTGAATTGTGTCGGTGATGCCTTGGGGATAGCTAATTGGGTGCATGTCTCTTTATTTGTCAATAACTCAAACATGCTTGAACCAGTATCGAAATAAAGAATGGTTTGTTTACCTCTTAACTTCGAAGGCAACAAAACTCTTCTGTTGGTATAAATAAAGTCTGTAAAGTTTATATCTGAAAACTCTTTTGCAATGGTATCAGAGAGACTTAGTACCTGGTTCGGATAGTCAATAACGACAACCTTCCCATCAATTAAGTCTGCACCGATAGTTCCGATAATTTCAAACTTCCCTTTTTTCATCCAGTCTATTCCTGAACTATCAAATTGCTTTACCACTATCTGCTTTGCCAACACTGACATTTTATCTATTTTAAAAGAGTACATGTCCAATCTTTCATCTGATTCTTTTAGTTTCAGGGCATTTGGATATTTTGCCTGAATTGCCATCAGCTTGTTTTTATAGAATAAAGAATAAGGTGAGCCCAGGTCAAACTGCATAAAGAATTGTCTGGGACAATTTTTAAGTTTTACAGGTAAAAGAAGAGCCGTATGCTGATCCCACTTTAAGTTTATAGAATCACCTTGCCAGTAAAATGAAATGGAATGAGATTTGGCAGGTAAAACCAAATGGTTAGCCGAAATTTCAGGAACAGATTGTGCCTTTGTAGTGACATAACATATAAGCGTACAAAAAATAAGTATTATACTTCTTTTGGGAAATCTCAATTTTGGATGCATCAGGTTATTTGTTTTGAGCTGCAAAGCTATGTCAGATTTTCTCCATGTCATCCGTAGTTTACCCGACTTTATCCCGACATTAACATAAAATTTGCTGGTAATTAATAGTTTAGTTGGAATAATTGAAGAGTGTTTCAGAGCTTTTTATTCTTACCAGATTGATTGT
>CALRLS020000084.1:0-13935 GCA_943368815.1 Cyanobium sp. NIES-981 | reverse complement strand
AAAAAATCGTGATACATCTTACATCCTCATACGCCTTAACCACCATCGTTTGTAATTCCCCTATCAATTGTTGGGCATTGGCTCTTTTCTGCATCATATCTTCTATTGTGAGACCTGCCAAAAAGCTTTTTATCTGTGCATCTATCTGTTCATTTTCTTCTATCAACCATGCTGCTTTATGTAGTAAAGCCCAGGTATCGGCTTCTTTATTGCCACAAAATAACATACTTGCCCCAGCACAAATAGAACTTACAGCTTTTGAAGGGACAGCTATATGCGTCCATTCCTGCAATAAACTTACCAGATGTATATCAATAAAATGAAGCTGACTGCGCGGTACACTTTTCAGAATCGTAATTCCTTCACGGTTTTGTGCGTATGCTAATACCTTCTCTGCCTTTTCACCGTAAACAGCCAGAATTAAGTGGTGCTTATTCGTATCAAGATTATCAATAAATCTCAACAGAAATTCATTTGAATGCGCCTGCCCCAGATTACCGCAATAACCAAAATAGATTTTACCGTCAGCCTTTTTCCAATCTGGCACAATCAGGTCATTTTCCTGATGAAACAGTACACCACAAGGCAGAATAGTAGTTGGAATATCATGTTGATAGCTTTGTTTAACGAAAGCTGCCTGATTGGGGCCGAGGGCAATTAAATGCTGTGGGGCAATCCGGTAAGTTTGTTTCAGAATCCACTGATAAATGAAATTAGTAGATTTGACTGTTCCGGCGGCAGCAAAGCCCTCAGGAAATAAATCCATCGACCATAAAACCCAGTCTTTCAGAAACCATCTTGCCCAGAATGGCAGCAATGGAGGGCTTGTCATTACAATCACCTTACCTTTTTTTAATCTTCTTGCTTTTAAAACAAGCAAAAGTCCGTCTAAAGTACCCGATACCAGTTTTAACAAACCGTTTTTGCCTTCGTAGATAGTGTTGACAGGATGAAGAACACCAATAGGCTGGCGTATCTGTCCCCCGCCGTCATAAGTCCGGTCTATGTGTACAATGTGTATTTCTGCCTGATATTTTTCTATCAGGTATTTAGCCATATCCCAGGCCGACTCACCGGTAATACCGGGATTCGGTGGATAATGCCGATTGATGATAGTGATAAGTGGGGGTCTTTTTTCAGAATTATCAGACATAGACTAAGGCTGCATGCCTTGCAAAGGTAGGCAATAATACCAAAAAAGAAACGGTTTCAGTAAGAGAACACCTAATCTGTATTCTCTTTATCGATGTATTTATAGCCACGCATAATATTATATCTGAACACCAGTCCAAAATTAAAACTAATGCCATTAGATACCTGCTGTGCTTTATCTATAGTTACCTTATTAATAGAGTAGTCAACATCAGACCTTATAATGCCTTTGGGTGCAATATTTCCTCTGGCAAAAATCACAATTGATAATGAATTAGAAACTCTTCCATGAAGTTCGACCAGAAACTCTGCCTGTGCTATGCCGCTTTTGCTTAAAAATGCCTCACTTTTTAATCTCAATGTATCCGGTGGTCGTTGAGGATTATTTGAAGAGCCATAAAAATTGCGCTCCCCTATCTTTTTATCTTTTGCTTCAGGTGAGAATAATAAACCTGCCCCTACATGGATGGTTGCATTCTTGGTAATTGGATCAATAGTCAGAATCTTGCGTTTGTAGCGGATAGGAATGGTTTGTAATCCAAGACCATAACGATAGGTATAAGGAATAGACCTACCCGAACTGACGGACTGTACGAGATAAGTAGGGTTTTTATAATAACCCATCTCAATTGACCACACGTCGTTCATATTATAGCCTAGCACCAGCCCCCAGTATAAATCCTTTCCTTTTTGTTTACCAATCAGGCCATCCAGATTATTGATTAAGGTCGATTGATTGACCTCCATCCCTCCTTCAAGACCCAGATATAAATTAACCGACTTACGGTTAAGATTCGGATATACATTATTTTTTACATCTCTTCGCTCACTTGGCTTTTTATAATACTCGTCTTCTTCCTGCCCGAAAGTCAGAAATGAACATCCAACAAAAAATAATAAAAGTATAACTGGTTTCATAGATAGTGGTAATGAATTCAAATTTACAAAAAAATCTCAGAAAACTGCTTGGAAAGTACCCCATCCCAGCCCTTCCCCAACAATGGGGAAGGGTGTAAAAGTCCCTCTCCCCATTGTTGGAGAGAGGGATTTAGGGTGTGGGGTTATGCTTTGCCAGATATAATTCTTTAGTATCTATCGTGGTCTATTGGATATTATTTCAAACTGAAAGACGCTCAAATCTTCAAAATAGTTGTTAGGCAAAATAATATTTTTCATAACCAAAGAAAAAGTATAATTATTAGAAGATTTTTTAGTATTTAGTAAAAGAATCGTAGTAAAATTTCGTGATGTTAGCGAAAAGAAAATTTATATTTGTCCTGATAAAATCGTCTGACCCCAAAAATCGTTGAGCGAAAAAAGAATGAGTAAATTTACTCATTTGCTCATGCTTATTACTCACTCACTATCTATCAATGATGAAAACATTAGATACTTATGATTTCTCGGGCAAAAAAGCCCTCATTAGAGTTGACTTCAACGTTCCTCTGAACGAAAAATATGAAATCACAGATGACACTCGTATTACTGCAACAATACCAACCATCAAGAAGATTTTGAAAGATGGCGGAGCCTGTATTCTGATGTCCCACCTAGGTCGTCCGAAAGATGGTCCGACTGAAAAATATTCATTAAAACACCTGGTAAACCCGCTTTCGGTAATATTGGGCTTACAGGTAAAATTCGCTGACGATTGTATCGGAGAATCTGCCACTGAACAAGCAGCGAACTTAAAATCGGGCGAAGTACTATTGCTCGAAAATCTCCGTTTTTATAAAGAAGAAGAAAAAGGCGATTTGGCCTTTGCCGAAAAATTATCAAAATTGGGTGATGTATGGGTAAATGATGCCTTTGGTACAGCACACCGGGCACATGCCTCTACAGCAGTTATTGGTCAGTTCTTTGAAGACCGTGTTTGCGGATATGTAATGCAGGCTGAAATTGTTAATGCACAAAAGATTCTGGAACATGCTGAGCGTCCGTTTACCGCGATTATGGGTGGAGCCAAAATTTCTGATAAAATTCTTATCATCGAACGCTTACTAGATAAAGTAGATAACCTCATTATCGGTGGTGGAATGACCTATACTTTTACGAAAGCTCAGGGTGGTGAAATCGGAAAATCTCTTCTGGAAGCCGACAAACAGCCACTTGCATTGGAATTGATTGAAAAAGCTAAAGCGAATGGTGTAAATCTTGTGTTGCCGTCTGATAATGTTTGCGCAGACAAGTTCTCAAACGATGCTAACAGACAAATAGTAGCAACCGGACAAATCCCTGCAGATTGGGAAGGCCTTGACATTGGCCCTGATACCATCAAGACTTTCTGTGAAATTCTTGAAAAGTCAAAAACTATTCTCTGGAATGGCCCGATGGGTGTTTTTGAGTTTCCTAATTTTGCAATCGGTACTAATGCTATAGCAGAAGCAGTAGTAAAAGCTACTGAAGAAAACGGCGCCTTCTCATTGATTGGTGGTGGTGATTCAGCCTCTGCCGTGAATAATGCAGGCTATGGCGACAGAGTATCTTATGTATCAACAGGTGGTGGTGCTTTACTCGAATATATGGAGGGCAAAACCTTGCCGGGTGTAGCAGCCCTTGAATAATCGAAAAGCCCCTGTTTTTGACGAACAGGGGCTTTTTTTTTATCTTCAATCGGGAACCTCTTTTACCACAATTTAATGTTTGTAAAATAAATTCCAACCGCGACAACAAGCGTAAGTATGCCTACTAATAAGATTTCAGCGTACTTCACAGGGGATTCAGTTTTTGTAGTTCTTGGCATGGTATTAAAGGTTTTGGGATCTAATACTATCTCTATAACGAGTTTTGGAACCAAAAAGATGCAAAAAAGCCCGGATATTTATCTAACGGTAATCTTCATTTAAAAACAATACAGAATTGCCCTTTCTTTTTCTTTAAAGCATTATCTTTGCGCCTTGTTTTAAACTTTAATGAATATTCATAGTTCATTAAAGTAAAATCATTCATTCTTCATTCATAAAAATGTCAAAAGTAATTATCATTGGTGCCGGTGGAGTCGGCAGTGTAGTTGCACATAAATGTGCAATGAACTCCCACATTTTTACGGAAATTCTATTGGCAAGCCGGACACAATCGAAATGCGATAAAATTGCAGCCGATATTCAGGAAATGCACAGTGTGAAAATACAAACAGCCAGGGTTGATGCCGATAATGTACCGGAATTAGTCGCGCTGATTAAGAGCTTCCAGCCAAAAATGGTTATCAATGTGGCACTCCCTTATCAGGACTTAACCATTATGGACGCTTGTCTGGAAACTGGTGTAAATTATCTTGATACGGCCAATTACGAACCAAAAGATGTAGCCAAATTTGAATATAGCTGGCAATGGGCTTATCAGGACCGCTTCAAAGAAGCAGGACTAATGGCATTGTTAGGTTGTGGTTTCGACCCTGGTGTTACGCAGGTTTATTGTGCCTACGCCAACAAACATCAATTCGACGAAATGCATTATCTGGATATTATCGACTGTAATGCAGGTAATCACGGTAAGGCTTTTGCCACCAATTTCAATCCGGAAATCAATATCCGTGAAATCACGCAGAATGGGCGTTATTGGGAAAATGGCGAATGGATAGAAATTCCACCGATGTCAATTCATAAACCAATCGACTATCCGGGAATCGGTCCGAAAGAATCTTATGTATTATACCATGAAGAACTGGAGTCTTTGGTGAAGAACTTCCCGACCCTGAAACGTGCCAGATTCTGGATGACATTCGGTCAGGCTTACCTAACACATCTGGAAGTGCTTCAGAATGTAGGTATGACCCGTATTGACCCTGTGAAATTTAATGGCATGGACATCATTCCTTTAGAGTTCTTAAAGGCTGTTTTGCCTGCACCCGATACCCTGGGTGAAAACTATACCGGGCAAACTTCAATCGGTTGCCAGATTAAAGGTATTGAAGATGGAAAAGACAAAACGTATTATGTTTGGAATAACTGCGACCACGCCGAATGTTATCGTGAAGTAAAAGCGCAAGCCGTTTCTTATACTACCGGAGTACCTGCTATGATTGGCGCTATGTTAATGCTGACCAATCCGGAATGGCAAAAACCGGGCGTGTGGAACTGCGAAGAGCTGAATCCTGACCCATTCATGGATTTATTAAACACACAAGGTTTACCATGGCATGAGCAGGTAAACATCGCTTTGCCGCATGAATATTAATAGTTAATCAAATAATTATAGAAAAAACGCTAATCATTTAGCGTTTTTTTTTCGTTTTAATAGTATATTTCAAAATACAATCTTATTAACTAATGAAAGCTATCTCTCTTGCAATCTTTTTCTTATTTAGCATCGCTTCTGTTTTTGCACAAGACAATAAAGTGCAAGATGCCATGGTATTTAATTCTTTACAGCATTCAGATGGAACGCCTGCCAAAAGTCAGAATACTATGAGTGCCTATGATTTGCGCTATGAAGGCACTAAAGGCTCAAAGTATTTTATAGACGAGTGGCTTAGCGGAGAACTGGTTTTCGTAAAAGAAGGTACCAAAGCGCCAAAAACTGTTCCTTTGAAATATGACTCCCACAATAAAGAGCTATTATTCAAGCGCTCGATTGGAGATTCTATAATCGTTAGTCCTGCCCAGATTACAGGTTTTATTCTTAATGATACCAAAAACAATACAAGCTATCCTTTTGTAAAATTTGAGGGACTAAAAACCGAAGGTGGCACTGTACCTGTTGCTTATCTGATGGTTTTGTACAAAAATAAAACCTCATTGCTGAAATACGTGAGTAAAATGATGCAGAAAGCCAATTATTCAGGTGTTTCTAATGTCGACCGTCGCTATGATGCTTTTCTGGACAATTCTGAATATTTTATCCAAAAACCGGATGGCTCCCTTAGCAGAACCAAACTAAAGAAAAATTCAATCGTAAATGCTTTAGATGATAAGGAAGAACAGATAGAAGCCTATATCAAGAAAGAGAATCTTGTTTTTAAAAGTGAATATGATTTAGCAAGAGTGGTAGATTATTATAATAGTTTGTAATAGAAGCTTAGCTTTAAAAAATCCCTTTTTCTGTGTTAATGCCACGGAGTAAGGGATTTTGTGTATGAATTTATAGCTGTTATTTTAGCCCCTTTCTTGCATGTCAGCCAATCCATTCGGTGAACGTGGGATGTTGTGAACTCTGCATATCTCATGCCTTTTCTACACTCTCCATTAAAATTTAGACAACCATCTAACAATATGTTTTTCCACATAAGACATACCTCTGTTTCTCCACCTCATTCTCCTTCATAAACATCAACTTTTATCCTTCAATGCTAATACTCAGTATCTATAAAATAAATATTTAGACAATTATCTAAATATTTATTCGCTTTTACTTGCTAGAATCATTTTTGTTTCTTAATGTTGTACAGTAGTTTATCAAACTACTCAATGTTCAACTTAAACTTTACAAAAATGGAAACAACTGTTCCGGCAACAACGCCTGTGACGCTTGATGAAATCATTTTCGAGCATCGAAACAAAGAGTATGGAGCCTATGAGCTTCGTAAAACCTACAATGCAACTGTGAACCGTGCCATGTGGATTGGCATCACGGCTTTTTCAGCGCTATTTATTACTTCTTACATTTTTGCTCGCCAAAAGGACAAAACCGAAGACCTAAAAAAGGTTGAGGTTATTCTTAGTGATTATAAAGAGCCTGACACACCTCCTATTGAGGAAATTCCTAAACCTGAGCCTCCAAAACCAATTGAACAGGTACAAACTATTAAGTACGTTGTTCCGGAAGTAGTAGAAAACCCGAAAGTAGAGGAAGCCCCTCCTACGAATGAGGAAATGGAAAAGTCAATCATCAGTAATGTAACAACTCCGGGTAAAGAATCCGAAGGCATTGGAGAAGCTCCACCAGAAGTAGCACCACCTGCTGAAACAAAAGTGGCAGAAGTGGAAGAAGATAATACGCCTTTCCTGCACGTAGAGGTACAACCAACATTTGCGGGCGGCTTATCAGAAATGTATAAATTCCTATCAAAAACACTGAAATATCCTCCAGCAGCTCAAAGACAAAATATAGAAGGCCGTGTTTATCTGAGTTTTATTGTGGAAAAAGACGGTAGCATCACTGACATACAGGTAGCAAAAGGCGTTGGATTCGGTCTGGATGAAGAAGCCACAAGAGCGGTGAAATTAATGCCTAAATGGATTGCAGGAAAACAAAACGGTAGAAACGTGAGAGTAAAATTTACAATACCAGTAACATTTAAACTAGATCAGTAAAATGAACACGCAATTAATGCCCAGAAGTCCCCCGAAAAAATTGTGATTTCGATTTCGTCAAAATTTTTTATTATTTGAGGTAATACGGACAGTCCGGGTGATTTTCACCCGGACTGTTTTATTGTGTGGATATGATTTGCCCAAAGTTTGCTCTGAAATATGTTTGGCTAAAGCCAATTTGTTGAAACAATTCTGCATCCTCCAGCTAAAGCTGGAGGCAATTGATACAATTACCTCTAATTGAATTGCCTCCGGCTTTAGCTGGAGGTATAATAAATTATAATATCCGATTGGCTTTAGCGGACGCCGCGCCAAATCTGTTACTCGCGTAAATTGTGGCAAAATAGAATACCATGCTATGTTTTTTATAACCAATAAGCCTTTGAATAAATCCATTCTATTTAATAGAAAATGAGTAATTTTGCATCAAATAGATTTTTTTCAAAATGCCCATAGATATTACTAAAATCCCATCGCCGTCTTATGTTTTAGAAGAAAAACTATTACGTCGTAATCTTGAATTATTAAATCGTGTACAGACTGAGTCAGGCGCACAGATTATTCTGGCTCTGAAAGGCTTCTCAATGTATGCTACCTTTCCAATGGTGGCGCAATACCTCTCAGGGGCAACAGCCAGTTCATTGAATGAGGCGCGCCTTATAGTAGAAGAAATGGGTTGTCTGGCGCATACCTACGCCCCTGCCTATAAACCAGATGAGTTTGCCGATATGATGCGTTATAGCAGCCATATCACTTTTAATTCTTTGAATCAATGGGAACAATTTAAACCACAGATACAGAAGCATCGCAGAAAAATATCGTGTGGACTAAGAATCAACCCACAATATGCCGAAGTAGCAACCGATATGTATAATCCTTGTATTCCCGGCTCACGATTAGGTATAACCAGAGATTTATTGGGAGAAAAACTTCCTGAAGGCATTGAAGGCCTACATTCTCATACCCTTTGCGAAAACGATTCTTATACTTTGGAGCGTACCCTGGTACATATAGAAGAGAAATTCGGTGATTTACTACATCAGATTAAATGGTTGAACCTGGGAGGTGGACATCTGATGACACGTGAGGGCTATGACCATGGGCATGTGATTAAGCTAATTAAACGCTTAAAAGAAACTTATCATATTGAGATAATTCTTGAACCAGGCTCGGCAATCGGCTGGCAAACGGGTTATCTGGTTTCAACTGTTTTAGACATTGTTGATGCACAAGGCATTGATGTAGCGATTCTGGATGTATCTTTTGCTGCCCACATGCCCGATACCCTCGAAATGCCCTACAAGCCACGTATTTGGGGCGCTACTGATGCCGTTGAAGGGAAACCTACCTACCGTATGGGTGGCATGACCTGTCTGGCAGGTGATTTCATGGGCGATTATTCTTTTGACCAGCCTTTAAAAATTGGTGATAACGTTGTTTTCGATGATATGATACATTACACGATGGTAAAAACCACCACCTTCAATGGCGTTGGACTTCCATCAATAGGTATCTGGAAAGAAAGTGACGAGTTTCAATTATTGAAGACATTTGGGTTCAGGACTTATAAGGATAGGATATAAAACAAGAGTCATCCCCGTATACTGGAGATGACTCTTTCTATTTGCATCCACGGAGACTAGGCGTCTCCCTACCAATCCGCGATACGATTACGCTTCAGCAACTACTTTTACAGCTACTTTATGTTTCACTTCTTTGTGAAGGTCAAGTATAGCTGTGTAATCACCTACGTTTTTGATATCTTCTAAAGCGATTTTCTTACGGTCGATGTCAAAACCTTTTTCTTTCAAAAAGTCTGAAACCTGTGTGTTAGTCACACGACCGAAGATACGTCCACTTTCACCGGTTTTCATCGGGATAGTGATAACCATCTCACCGATTGCCTCGGCTGTAGTCAAGGCTGCAGTTTTGATTTTCTCAGCTTTGTGAGCAACTTGTTTAAGGTTTTCTGCCAAAACCTTGCGATTCGACGCAGTGGCTAATTGCGCATAGCCTTGCGGAATAAGGTAGTTACGTGCATAACCCGGTTTTACAACCACCAGATCATTTTTGTAGCCTAACCCTACTATATCAGTTTTTAATATTATTTCCATCTTATTAATTGTGAATGAGATTTTCAATTGAGTGATTTTCAATTGAGTGATTGAGTGGTTGAGTGATTGAGTGATTATAATATACTTGTATTAATTAATCACGGTAGCGGCGGACCACCAATTCACCACATATACGCACTTTTAATCACTCATTCACTAAATCACTCAATCACTAAATTATTTCAATCCGTCTGCAACGAATGGCATTAAAGCCAGATGTCTGGCACGTTTAATTGCTACCGAAACTTTGCGTTGGAATTTAAGGCTATTGCCCGTCAGACGACGAGGAAGGATTTTACCTTGCTCATTCACAAATTTCAATAAGAAATTGGCGTCTTTATAATCTACATATTTGATACCTGCTTTTTTGAAGCGGCAATATTTTTTACGAGCCGTATCTTTTCTATCTACTGGGTCGTTAACGAGTGACATTGTGTTATTTCTCATTATGCTTCGGTTGTTGCTTCTACTTTCTCAGTAGTAGCAGGTTCTACATTTTTCTTTCCAATTAAGCCTTTGCTACGGCGTTCGCTGTAATCAAGAGCATATTTTTCTAATTTCGTAGTCAAATAACGCATAACACGCTCGTCACGTTTGAAATCGGTTTCCAAAGTTGCTACAATTGTTGCATTTGCTTTGAATTGAACCAACTGATAATAGCCCGTATTTTTGTGCTGAATGGTATATGCCAGTTTACGAAGACCCCAATGTTCTTCATGAACTAACTCAGCACCGTTATCAGTTAATGTTTTTTTGAATTTTTCGACAGCTTCCTTTATCTGGGCTTCAGATAAAACGGGAGTTAAAATGAAAACCGTCTCATACTGGTTTTGAAACATACTAAAACAGTGTTTAATTTAAGAATTATAAAATTGTTCTCAAAAATGAGGGTGCAAAGGTAATGATTTTCAGGCAATATGAAAAATATCACACCAATATTTTTTACTAAAGTCCTGTTTTATAAGAAGATAGCCCAAATCAGGCAATTAAATTACTCTCCGCGGAATATCAGCCAACTGGCGAAAACCCTGTGTAACAAAGTCAATTTCAAAACAAAAGGTCTTGATGCCATTGGTAATAGCCAGATACGGGCAGCGGAGTGTACGATTATACCGGGAAGCCTGCTCAATAACAGCCTGATTGATAGTCACTTCAGGCGCTTTGCATTCTATCAGCAACGAAGGCAAACCTGCCTGGTCGAAAATCACAATATCAGAGCGTTTTTGTAACTGATTATATTTAAGCCCCCCCTCAAGCCGAATCAGGTTTTTAGAGTATTGATAATGATTCATCAAAAGATGTACAAAATGCTGCCTTACCCACTCTTCGGGCGTGAGCACCAGATATTTTCGACGTATACTATCAAAAATACAGATTTTTCCCTCAATTTCCTTAATTTTGTATTCGAAAGGTGGTAAGTTTAATGGTATCATCTTTCCCGTTAACAAAGCATTAAATTATCTGCTACCCAATTTGGTTTCAGATATTTACCCTAATTTTAAAACAAAATTATATTTATTATGGAGAAAAAAGAAGAGATTGTTGCAAACTGGCTTCCGAGATACACAGGTACTGCCCTATCAGAATTTAAACCTTATATTTTACTGACGAATTTTCATAACTATGTAGATATGTTTGCCGAGAAGTTCGGTGTCGAAGTAAAAGGCAAAGACAAACCGATGCAGACAGCTTCGTCGGGAAATATCACCATTATTAATTTCGGTATGGGGAGTGCCATGGCAGCTACCGTGATGGACTTATTATCAGCCATTCAACCCAAAGCTGTATTGTTTTTAGGTAAGTGTGGTGGTCTGAAAAAAACAACCCGATTAGGAGATTTGATTCTTCCGATAGCTGCCATTCGTGGTGAAGGAACAAGTAATGATTATGCCCGCCCCGAAATTCCGGCTTTGCCTTCATTCCGTTTGCAAAGAGCCGTTAGCTCTATGATAAAAAAACATGAGTTAGATTACCTGACCGGCACTGTCTATACCACCAACCGCCGTGTATGGGAACACGATACCGTTTTTAAAGAATACCTGCAGGAAATACGCGCCATGGCCATAGACATGGAAACCGCCACTATTTTCATTGTAGGATTCGTAAACTCCATCCCTCACGGAGCATTGTTATTGGTATCAGACAACCCAATGACCCCGGACGGTGTAAAAACAGCAGAAAGCGACAAAAAAGTAACAACCGATTACGTTAAAAATCATTTGCAGATTGGAATTGATTCTCTTGAAGAACTAGCAAACTCTGGTGAGTCTGTGAAGCATTTGAGGTTTGAGTAGAGGAAATCTTTAAATAAAATTTTAACGAGATGCCGGATGATTTATTGTCCGGTTTTTTTCAGCTCTTACAATTAATTGAAACACAATTTCGGTCACTTTGAAGACATAATTTCTTCTTTCAATAAACATACTTCAGGATTTTTCTTAGAGTATACTATATCTACTTCATCCCAAAGTTTATGCTGTTCATAAAATTCAGTAGTAATGCCCTTGCTTAAAACATATGGTTTTCCATTAACTATATACTCAATGTCTGCACCTTTCCCTTTATATGAACGTTTAGCGATGATTATTCCTTTCACATAAACCGGATTTGATAAAATCTCTTCTTTTGACTTTTCAAAATCATAATCCATGTAGAACCAGAATCCCCGGATTATCAGTAATACTACGACTAGCGAAAAGCTAACTGCGAGAATTTTTTTGCCAAATCATTGTTTTGGAACCTTTGTAATAATTTAAGTTCATTTTAAATTTATTGAAATACAAAGACGAGTTGCCAACTAAAATTCATCTGGTAAAATTAAGTAAAAAATGTTTTATGGATTGATGTTTTGGGTGGGTGTTGGTGCCTGAATGTGGTAATGGGATTTCTAAGCAGAAGAAAGTGGTAAAAATTAGTTACTGATTTTGTTAAGAATCGTTCGGAGATTGGGATTGATTTTTTTGAAGAATTGGCAAACTCTAGTGAGTTTGTTAAGTATTTGAAGATTAAGTAGAGGATAGAAAAAGCCCCTAGTAGGGGCTTGGAAGTTTATTTATTATTACTTATGACTATTTCTCGACTTTCTAATTCCGATTCAAGATAAGAATGTAATTCGTCTTTTTTTCTTTTTCTTATTTTATCTCTTAATAAATCGGTATTAATCTTGTGTTTAATTATTACAGTCAAAGCATTATCCCTGCTTTGACGTAACTCATTTATAGTGTCTTTCATAGTATGTCTATTTATAATTATAACGAATTTAGAGAAAAAAGCGTGCCATGTATCAATTAATAAATATGAGGCCTTATTATTTCATGTCCACTGATGAATTTAAACCCATCTTTATTGATAGTTGCTATTTTAATTACACCTCCAACAGTTGGTATATTAGTTGTATATTTCTGAAAATCAATTTCAATTTTCATAAGAAGAGAAGCCAAATCTACCGCCTGTTGTATACTTAGCTCTGAAAGTTTAAACATTTTAATATCCTCATGAATGAGAGGGATTAAACTTTGTGTGGTTTCTTCAATATATTTACCAGAAATTTGGGTATCCGTTAAGTTGAAGTCTGCTTTCAACTTTTGTATTGTATCTTGAATTACAGAAATGATATTATCTATTCCTCCAAATAAAATCGTTTCACTAATTCTATTTTGACCGTCACAAACTACTTTATATATATCAGGTTCAGGATTTAAAGGTGGGTCTATTATCTTAAAATTTGGGTCTTTTAAATCATTTTGATTACAATCTTTTGAATTTATTTTATAGATAATTGTTTTTTTGAGCTTTGCATCGTAATGAGTTACAATGAAGATAGTGGAACTAACACGTTTCTTATTTTTAACATGTCTACGTAATTCTTTTTCAATATAATCACAAAAATCCAAAACTTTTTCATTAATATCAAATTTTTTATAGTTCTGATTTCTTTTATTTATATTAACTTTTTTTTCTACAATTTCGCGAATTTTCTTACCATCAATTTCTGCATTGCCTGCTGTAGTAATACAAGTAAATTTATCATACTCGAATAGTTTCTCTTCAAAATCCTTTGTGTGAGAATCTTTATTTTTCGCCAAATCAACTAATTCTTTAAGGTCTAAAGATACGCTTTTCTTCTGTTTTACAAGATTGACTAAATCTGACAATTCAATCACAGATCTTGAATGAGTAACTAATGAATCAGCAATTATTGCTACTCCGTCCCTGGCAACGACACTTGCGATAAAAGTCATTTTAAAATAAAAATGTTTAGATTAAATTTTCCCCTAAATATATAATAAATCGGTTAAAATCACCAAATCAATTTATTATCCGGCCCTTTTCATTGTGTATTTAAAGATAATTCCTAATTAGCACCTTATCAATAATTTATTTTTGTCAAAACTCATTCAATAAATATCTTTTTGATA
>CALRLS020000083.1:0-13948 GCA_943368815.1 Cyanobium sp. NIES-981 | reverse complement strand
ACTATACGGGCATCAACCAACGGAAAAATCTATGCTTTCGGGCAAAGTAATTCAACGCTTGGCACTGTAAAGCCCAAAAGCTCGTTTGGTGATGTCTGGATTACACAGGTAGATGAAAATAATGGTACCCTGAAAGAAAACAGGCTCATAGGAGGTGCTGATATTGATATAGCCCGGGGGGCCTTCCCAACAGTTGACGGAGGATTTATTCTAGCTGCCAACTCCAATTCTGTAGATGGTGATTTAACCCAGAATAATGGAAATACTGACTTCTGGATTGTAAAAACGGGCACTCCCCTTCCCGCAACTTTAGGCAGTTTCTCGGCAGCACTTACAAATGAACAGTATGTAAAACTTTCATGGACATCGCTCAATGAAACAAAAGCCAAAAACTTTGTTGTTGAGCGAAGCTTTGACCTGCTGAGATTTACAACGCTCGGACAGGTAAATGCCACAGGAACTACAAGCACTGCAAAATCTTATTCGATAACCGATACAAAACCTGTTTTTGGCAAAAACTATTATCGGTTAAAATTCTATGATGATACCAATAAAGAGTACATCTACAAAACGGTATATGCCACGGTCTCTTTATTATCTGTTGAAACAGCAATAGCAAATACGGTAAGCGTTTTCCCAAATCCCATTACAGGTACTTCATTTTATATAAAATCGGCTGATAAAATCAATGACATTCCTTATCTGTTCGATGCCACTGGTAAATCTATTGCCTTAGAGGTAGAACCTTTAGATGCTTCACAAAGTCGGATTTCAATCAAACAAAGCCTTGCCGCCGGAGTATACTTTCTTGTCTGGGAGAACAAGGGAAATAAAATCGTTAAAAAACTTATTGTTCCGTAAAGTGTTTTATATCTACATTTGAGAGTATGTTTAAAAATTATGATTCGACCTGCAAAGGCTATCTTTTTTAGTTATACTGCGTTACTTTTTTTCGATGTAGCTGCTGGCTACATCTGCAAAATGCGCCCGCAGCGGCGGACCGCTTGTCTAACAAAAAAATCTATCCTTTTCGGTCAGAATAACAAAATTTAAACATACTCTAAGCGTTCAATCAAATATTCAGACTTCTTGAATCATCAATCAGATGCGAATTCGTTATCTGATTATATATTCGTATAAAAATGGCCAGACCAATTAAATGGGGTATTATAGGACTTGGTAAGATTGCAGAAAAATTTGCAACCGATTTAGTGAAGGTACCTGATACACAATTACACGCAGTGGCTTCTACTTCAATAGATAGAGCGCAGGATTTTGCCCAAAAATTTCAGGTGCCTTATCACTATGATTCGTATGAGGCTATTTTCAAAACACCTGAACTGGATGTGGTCTACATCGCCACACCCCATAGCTCTCATGCTGAAAATGCTATTCTTTGCCTGAATAATAAAATGCCTGTGCTTTGCGAAAAACCATTTGCGATGAATCTGAAACAAGTGCAGCTAATGGTAGAATCGGCGCGTGAAAACGATACTTTTCTCATGGAAGCTATGTGGACAAGGTTTATTCCGGTGATTCAGAAAACACAGGAACTGATAGCCGAAGATAAAATAGGAAAAATAAAGACCATTCATGCAGATTTCGGCTTTGTAGCACCCTATACACCCGAAAGAAGAACTTTAAATCCTGTTTTAGGTGGTGGAGCCTTATTAGATATCGGGATTTATCCGGCTTATTTAAGTCTTCTATTGTTGGGTTATCCTACCGATGTTCATGCCATGAGTACATTCGGGCAGACAGGGGTTGACGAAACCACAAGCTTTGTTTTCAAATATCCACAGGCAACTGCTTTATTGAATGCGACATTTGCGTCGCGTACACGCACGGAAGCCCTGATTTATGGCGAAAAGGGTTACATACATCTGCCGGAGCGTTTCCATGAAAGTAAAAGCCTGACACTCTATGAAACAGATAAAGAGCCTCTAACTTTTACTTTTGAAAGAGAGACAAGGGGTTATAATTTTGAGATTGAGGAAGTAAACAATTGCCTGAGAAATAATAAAAGAGAGAGCGTTAAAATGCCGCTTTCGATGAGCGTGAAACTGATGAGCCTTTTAGATGAAATCCGCCAGAAGGCCGGTATCTTTTATGATGGGATTGACTAAGTTTTTATGCGCTATTAAAATAATACATAATCTAAAAAGGAGAAGCCCCGGGAAAATTTCCCGGGGCTTCTCCTTTTATCTGAACTTCTTAATACTGCTCAGTTACGCCAAAGAAAAATGCGCCTTCAATTGCTGCATTTTCGTCTGAATCTGAACCGTGAATAGCGTTTTCGCCTAACGATTTTGCATATATTTTACGGATAGTACCTTCTTCAGCATTAGCCGGATTTGTCGCTCCGATTAAAGTGCGGAAGTCTGTTACTGCATTATCTTTTTCTAATATCATTGGAACGATTGGTCCTGAAGACATCATTTCACATAATTCGCCATAAAAACCTCTTTCTTTATGTACTTCGTAGAACTTACCAGCCAATGCAGGGGTAAGTTGTGTTTTTTTCATCGCTACAATTCTAAAGCCGGCTGCCTCAATCATAGCTACAATTCCACCAATATGATTATCAGCCACCGCATGAGGTTTAATCATTGTGAAAGTTCTGTTACTTGCCATATCTATTTAATTTTTTAAAATTTCCGTAAAAATACGCATTTTACCTTATTAGAAGTACTCTTTGTTAAGAATATGTAAAATATGCGCATTATATTAACAAAAACCCATTTGTGTTTTGATGCAACAAATGGGTTTGAAATACTATTTATTAATCGTTATTTCAGGTTCTGTCAACCATAACCACCCCGGAACTTATAGGTGCTGGCTACTTTATCAATGGCGACAATATAGGCCGCCAGACGCATCGAAACATTGTGTTTTTGTGATGTTTCAAATACTTTATCGAAAGCATCTTTCATCATCCTGTCGCAACGGCGGTTAATTCTGTCCAACGCCCATTTATAGCCGATACGGTTTTGTACCCATTCAAAATACGAAACAGTCACCCCACCTGCATTAGCCAGAATATCAGGCACTACCATGATTCCTTTCTCATTGATAATATCATCGGCACTGGCAGAGGTCGGGCCGTTTGCACCCTCCACAATCAGCCTGGCCTGTATATTAGCGGCATTTTCATGCGTAATTACATCTTCTTTAGCAGCAGGAACCAGTACATCAACATTCAGTGCCAGTAATTCTTCGTTACTTATCAAGTCGGCCTCTTTAAAACCTTCCAGGCTTCCTCTATTAGCATTCCGGTAAGCAATCGCTTTTTCAATATCAATACCCTTTGCATTATAATAAGCGCCCGATATATCGCTGATACCACAAATAGTCACGCCTTTTTCCTGTAATAATTGTGCTGCGTGAGAGCCCACATTGCCAAAACCCTGTACGGCAGCCGTAGTTCTATAAGGATTCAGTCGCAATTTCTCCATACCCGAAAGTGCAGATACCATAACGCCTCGTCCTGTTGCTTCGGTACGTCCTAATGAACCACCTAATACCAAAGGTTTTCCGGTTACTACGGCATTTACTGTCATGCCCTTTGCTTTTGAGTATTCGTCCATCAGCCACGCCATTTCTCGGGGTCCGGTACCCATATCCGGTGCCGGAATGTCTTTATCAGGGCCAAAAATATCTAACATTGATATGGTATAGGCACGCATCAAGCGTTCTACTTCGCCTGAAGACATTTCACGGGGGTTGCAGGCAATACCGCCTTTTGCACCGCCGTAGGGTATATCTACCACGGCACATTTCCAGGTCATCCAGGCGGCCAGGGCACGCACTTCATCAATATTTACGGCAGGGTCAAAGCGAATCCCGCCTTTGCTTGGGCCTAAAATAGTTGAGTGAATGACTCTGTATCCTTCAAAGACCTTAATTTGCCCGTTATCCATGGTTACAGGCAAGCCGACCGTTACCTGTCGTGCAGGTACTTTCAGGATATAATACATTTCCTCGCTGATTCCTAAAATCTTTACTGCGGCATCAAATCTTGACATCATTGACTCCAAAGGATTTTCTGTATCCTTTATCGGAGCCGGTTCTATGTAATTCATAACAGAATTTTCTATTGTTGATGATTGTTTTTAAAGCGTGTTTAAATTTTGTTATTCTGACCGAAAAGTTCAGATTTTTTAGCTAGACAAGGCGCATTTTGCAGATGTAGCCAGCAGCTACATCGAAAAAATGCAACGCAGTATAGCTGAAAAAGATGTGCTTTGTAGGTCGAATCATAATGTTTAAACATGCTTTTAAGGTGCAAACTTAGAAAAAATAAACTATTTCTTATAATTGTGAAATTTCACAAAAATTTAACTTTATCTTAATTTTTCCGGATATACATAATCCTGAACTGACAATTTTACACTTCGCCAAATAATTTATTGTTTTTGAGTACTTACCTTTAAATAAATTTTTTTCTCCCTTCTTTAATATTTTCATTCTGCGGTTGTTTAAGCCTGCTAAAAACACTATCTTTGCGGTGTTTTTTTAAGCATAAACCCATTCTTAACAATTTACTGCATTACGATTATGGCTGTAGTTGAAGAAAAAACCCGATATTCAGAAGAAGAGTTAAGGGAGTTTGAGGTAATCATTACCAACAAATTAGAGGCAACCAGAAATGAATTGAACTTTATTAAGGAAACGCTGAGTCGTAAAAATGACAATGGTACTGATTACACGTCTAGCAGCATGAAATTATTGGAAGATGGTGCTGATGTAAGTGAAAAAGAACAATTAAGTCAATCGGCGGGGCGTTTACAGAAGTTTGCCCAACAATTGGAAGCTGCATTAATCCGGATTAAAAATGGTACTTATGGTATTTGCAAAGACACCGGCAAACTGATACCAAAAGAACGTTTAAGAGCCGTGCCGCATACTCAGCAAACCATTGAAGCTAAATTAAAAGTGTCGAATTAATTTTTTCGAACATTGTTTTAATACATTCACCTTAAATTATTGATTAAAAGTGCTTAACGCCCTTTTTGAACCAAATTTTTAAGGTTTATAGATTCTTTGTCTATACAAAAAGCCTCTGTGTCAGAGGCTTTTTGTATTTTTAGGCTGAATACTCTTAATTGCCAAAACAAACTACACCTTAATACATGAAAAAAATACTACTCTTACTCTTCATCATTGTAAACTCATTTTCTTACGGACAGGTAGCCGACAGCTATTATTTACCTCAGAATGTTAGCTATGACCCGAAAATTCCGACTCCCAAACAATTTCTGGGCTATCAGGTAGGTGAGCAACATGTAACTCCCTACGAACAATATGCCTATATGAGAGAACTCGCCCGTCTTTCAGACAGATTCAGAGTTGAAGTATATGGTAAAACTTTCGAAAACCGGGAGCTTTTACTCCTGACCGTGACCTCTCCTAAAAACCACTCCCAGATTGAGCAGATAAAAGCTGAACATCAGAAACTGGTGAATCCTTCACAATCGGGTAGTGTAGATACGAAGAAAATGCCTGTTGTTGTATGGATGGGCTATTCGGTGCATGGTAATGAACCCAGCGGCACTAATTCTAACCTGATGTCGGCTTATTATCTGGCAGCTGCTCAGGGCTCAGGCATTGATTCTTTATTGAACGAAGCCATTATATTGATTGACCCCTGTATTAATGCCGATGGAGGCAACCGTTTTGCGACATGGGTAAATATTAACCGCAGTACAACCCTGGTAAGTGATATAAACAGCCGTGAATTCAGTGAAACATGGCCGGGCGGACGGACAAATCATTATTGGTTTGATTTGAACCGTGACTGGCTTTACCAGCAAATGCCTGAAAGCAAGGGCCGCCTGGTGAAATTTTATGACTGGAGACCAAATATCCTGACCGACCATCATGAAATGGGTAGCGCTTCCAGCTTTTTCTTCCAACCCGGTATACCTGCCCGTACACATCCACTTACACCAAAAAGCAATATTGCCCTGACAGCCAAAATAGGGAAATACCACGCAGCAGGGCTGGATAAGATTAATTCGGCTTATTATACCCAGGAAAACTATGATGATTTCTATTATGGGAAAGGCTCTACCCTGCCTGATGTAAATGGTTCAATCGGAATTTTGTTCGAACAGGCCTCTTCTCGCGGGCATTTACAGGAAACACAAAACGGATTATTGAGTTTTCCGTTTACTATCCGCAATCAGGTATCGGCCACTATGTCAACCCTGAAAGCTGCCAAAGAAATGCGTGTAGAGCTATTAGACCACATGCGAAATTTCTACAAAGAAATCTCTGCAGATGCCGTAAAGGCCTATGTTTTTGGTGGAAGCAAGGATGCAGCCAAAACCTGGGAAATGGTGAATATGCTGAAAAGAAACCAGATTGATGTATACAAATTGGCTAAAGATGAAACCATCGACGGCCAGGCGTTTGATAAAACCAGCTCTTACGCAGTACCGATGAATCAGCCGCAACACAGGCTTATTAAATCAATGTTTGAAAAACGCACGAAATTTGAGGATAGTCTTTTCTATGATATTTCGGCCTGGTCATTACAATATTGTATGAATATGCCCACAGCAGAGGCGAAAGGAGCGGTTTCTTTGGGCGAAAAAGTAGGTGTAAATACGTTTCCCAAAGGAAAAGTGGTTGGTAATAGCAACTATGCGTATTTCTTTGAATGGAACAGCTATTTTGCCCCACGAACGGCTTATGAATTAATCAAAAAGGGTTATACCCTCAAAGTTGCCGTTGAACCGCTGACCGCACTTATTGAAGGTAAAGAGCAGAAGTTTGATTATGGTACCATACAGATTGCCTGTAATGGTAATGACCCGAACGAATTACTGAAAACACTGGCTGAAAGAGACGGCGTTGATTTCTATGCTACCACAACCGGCTTAACCCCTATTGGAATCGACTTAGGCAGTGAGAAATTCCGCCGATTGAAACAACCTAAGGTATTGATGGTGGCAGGCCCGGGTGTGAATGCCAATGATGCAGGTGAAATATGGCATTTGCTAGATCAGAGAATCAATATTCCGCTTACGTTTTCTGATATTGAAACCGTGAACCGTGTTAGTCTTGAAAAATATACCCACATTGTACTTTCTGGGGGTAATTATACTAATCTTTCAGACGAAAAAATCAAACGGTTTGTACAAGGTGGCGGCGTATTAGTGGCCATGACAGAAGGCGCTGAATGGACAGCAACTAAAAAAATAGCCTCGGTGACTGTAAAGGCTAAACCTACAAATGATACTTCCGAGAAAAGATCATACGTTCTGCAAGAGAAATATACAGGAGCTATGGAGACCGCAGGTACCATTTTTGAAGCGAAAATAGACCCAACCCACCCGATTTGCTTTGGTTATACTCAGGATAAACTGGCTTTATTTAAAGATAATAATATCTTCTTTGAAGACACCAAAAATCCGTATAATACCCCTCTCATTTTTACGAATACTCCGTTAATTGCCGGTTATGTACATCCGAAAAACGAAGCCTTAATTAAAAACTCACCTGCGGTTATCACGCAGACTTTAGGTGCGGGCAAAATAATATTGATGTCTGAAAACCCTAATTTCAGAGCATTCTGGTATGGTACCAATAAATTATTCCTTAATGCGCTATTCTTCGGGCATATTATTGGTGGAGGACGATTTGTTGGGGAAGAAGAATAAAATAAGCTTTTGAACGAAAATGCTTTTCTAAGCTTGTTAGAAAGGCATTTTCGTTTTATCTATTAACTGCCCCCTCATTCAATGTAATACTTCCCTTCTCAGCGTCAATAGTGGCTTCTACCCCAACCGGAACTGTAAATTTATCCTTGATATGCCCTATCATTGCTCCCGAAAAAGCCGGGATTTTTAATGGTTTGATATGGTCTTCAAAAATATCTTCCATTGTTAAAGAGCCATACCCTCCTTTTGATGGCGGGCAGTCAGTGCATTTACCAAATACAAAACCTGCTAATTGATTTAATATACCTGCCAGTTTCAATTGGGTAATCATACGATCCATACGATAAAGGTCTTCACCCACATCTTCCAGAAACAAAATACTGTCTTTAAAATCAGGTACATAAGGAGACCCTAATATATGGCTCAATACCGTAAGATTACCGCCTATTAATCTGCCTGTGGCTTTCCCTGCATTAATCGTATAAATTCTATCTTCAGTTTGCACCAGATTGTCTCCCTTTTTTACAGGATTAGTCATCTCCACAGCATTACCTTCAATCAATACATTTTTAAAATTTTCAACCGAGAAATTATTAAAGGAGGAAGAACCTACGGGTCCATGAAAAGTAATGAGTCCGGTTTTAGCATATATACCCAGTAACAAAGCTGTAATATCGCTATAGCCGATAAAAACCTTCGGATTCCGTTCAATCGTTTTATAATCTAATAATGGCAATATTCTCGCACAACCCCAGCCTCCGTGCATAGCCATAATGCCATTAATGCTCTTGTCAGCAAACATTTTGTTAATATCAGCTGCTCTGTCTTCATCAGTACCTGCCAGATACCCGTAACGATCAAACATGTGCTCTCCTTTTTTTACTTTAAAGCCTAATACTTCCAGACTTTCAATGGCTATCTGCACCTCTTCTCTGATAAAAGCCGAATAGGCCGGGCAAACCAGACCAATAGTATCGCCCTGTTTCAAGGCAGCAGGTTTTAAAATCTTCGCTTTTGTATCCGGAAATGCAAAATTCATGTTGGCTAAGCCAAAGCCAGCCAGTAAAGTGGTATTAAGAAAATGTCGACGGTCAGGCATTGGTTTTGATGAAGTAGGTTTGTGTTAAAAGTTTTATCAATGCAAAGTACAAAAAAAAGGGCTTTGATGAATGATTCACCAAAGCCCTTTCAGTATTTTTTTTGTAATATCTATACAGAAACTATTTCTTTCATTAATATTACCAGATCCTTATCATTTACTTCTTTGATTCTATCTGCCAAATCAAGGAAACGACCATAAGTATCATCTATTTCGGCTTTATCCAATTTAAAGCCCAACATTTCAAGGCGATGTTTCAGAGCATGGCGACCACTTCTGGCTGTTAATACGATTGACGATTTATCAACACCTACTTCCTGCGGACTTATAATTTCATAGTTTTCGGTATGCTTCAAGAATCCATCCTGATGAATACCTGATGAATGTGCAAAGGCGTTACGTCCAACAATGGCTTTATTGGCCTGCACAGGCATTCTCATGGTCTGAGAAACCAGATTGCTTAAAGGCGATAACATTGTGCTTTCAATATTGGTATGATAGCCCAATTTATGTACTTTCAGAATCATGGCAACTTCTTCCAATGATGTATTTCCGGCACGTTCGCCGATACCGTTGATGGTTACCTCAACCTGTCTTGCCCCTGCCTGAATCCCGGCAATAGTATTTGCTGTTGCCAGACCTAAATCATTATGATTATGCATCGAGATAATGGCCTTATCAATATTCGGCACATTATTCATGATGTATGAAATACGCTCAAACATTTCATTAGGCAATACATATCCGGTTGTATCAGGTAAGTTTACCACGGTTGCCCCAGCTTTAATCACCTCATCGGTTAGTCTTGCCAGAAACTCTAAATCTGCACGCCCTGAATCTTCTGCATAAAACTCAACGTCTTCTACGAATTTCTTCGCATGTTTCACTGCCGAAACGGCCTGCTCAATAATCAGTTCGCGGGTACTGTTGAATTTATGTTTGATGTGGATGTCTGATGCTCCGATTCCGGTATGAATACGCGGGCGTTTGGCAAATTTCAATGCTTCTGCAGCTGCTTCGATATCGCCTTTTATTGCTCTTGAGAGCGCACAAACCGTCGGCTCTGTTACGGCTTTTGATACTTCCACAACCGATTTAAAATCACCCGGGCTTGAAATAGGAAACCCTGCTTCAATAATATCGACACCCAGTTTTTCAAGTTGCTTGGCAATCATTACCTTTTCATCGGTTGTTAACTGACAACCGGGGACTTGTTCTCCATCTCGCAAGGTGGTGTCGAAAACATAAATCTTTTGGCTCATTACTGAACGAGGTGTTTAGTTATTTTTACTACTTCTTTATAGAGCATACTTAAAAATTATGCTTCGCCCAGCAAAGGGCACAATAATAAATTTTAAATATGTTCTTACTCGCAAAAAAAGCCCTTTCTTACTACGTGCAAGAAAGGGCTTTTGATTTATACAAAGTCTCCGTTTCTCACACTGCGTAGTTGAGTAGAAGGAGGAGTGAAATTGCGATTGTTGTTTGTTTCAATGGGTTTTAAATTTTCCAAGGACACAAATTTAGTAGAATATTTTTTTTTGGCAAAGAATCTGTACATTTTTTTCAAATGCAATTTCTTACTAAAATCCAATTAACATTATAAGAAGGATTAGTAAATTTTTCTCATTTATTAATACGGATAATCAGGTGCGAAGGACTATTTTTATAATTTAATAAACTCAAATCCTTTCTTTATTATAATTTAATAAAGCTTTAAGTGCCTGACTGACAGACATTTATGCCTAACCCTTTTTTCTTTTTTTTAAGTTTCAACATAGATTTCAAAATACTTTATTCTGTAATTCTCATAAATAGTTATTATTTTTGCGAGATTCTCAAGGCGAAGAAATATTTTATTTTAAATATGCATAGAAAAACCAAAATTGTAGCTACCGTAGGACCTGCTTCTGAAAGTGAAGAAATGTTATTGGCATTGGCTCAGGCTGGCGTAAATGTTTTCCGTTTGAACTTTTCACATGGAACACATGAAGACCATCAGATGCGTATTGACCGCATTCGTAAACTCAATGCTGAGCATGGTTTTAAATGTTCCATCTTACAGGATTTGCAAGGGCCAAAAATCAGAATTGGCCTGATGGAGAAAGGAAATGAGGGAGTTGAGATTTTTGCAGGTGATAAACTGACTTTTACCAACGATGAGATAGTAGGAAATGCTCACCGCGTAAGTACACCCTATAAAGGTATGTACAGAGATGTACAACTGGGTGAGAGAATTTTGATGGACGATGGCAAACTGGAAGTAAAAGTAGTAGGTGTTGATGGTATGGACGTGATTACCGAAGTGGTATATGGCGGCCTTTTGAAACAAAAGAAAGGCGTAAACCTACCCAATACCAATATTTCGCAACCATCAGTTACTGATAAAGACTGGGAAGATTTAAAATTTGGTTTAGCCAATGATGTAGACTGGATAGCTTTATCATTTGTTAGAACAGCGGAAGAGATACAGGTTATTCAACGATATATTAAGGAACAAGGCCGTGAATCTAAAGTAGTTGCTAAAATTGAAAAGCCGGAAGCCGTTGCCAATATGGATTCTATCATTGAAGCAACAGACGCTATCATGGTGGCTCGTGGGGATTTGGGTGTTGAGATTCCGTCAGAAGATGTACCAATGATTCAGAAGCGTCTGGTTGAAAGATCTAATCTGGCAGCTAAACCTGTCATTGTGGCTACTCAAATGCTTGAAAGCATGATTGACAGCCCTCGCCCAACTCGTGCAGAGGTGGGTGACGTAGCAAATGCGGTATTAGACGGCGCAGATGCCGTAATGCTAAGTGCTGAAAGTGCTTCAGGTAAATATCCGATATTGGCCGTACAGACCATGGTTAATACAATTCTGAAAGTAGAACAGGAGGCCGACGAGAAAAAATTATATTATCGTCATCACACACGTGTAACTGAAGCGGATTATGTGTCAGATGAAAAGGAAAACGATAATGTAGTAATGACTGCCTGTAGATTAGCCCGCGATTTAAGAGTAAAAGCTATCATCGGTATTACAAGCTCCGGCTATACTGCGGTTCGTTTGTCTCATCACAGACCTAAAGCCAATACCTTTATTTTCACTGGCAACGAGAAGCTTTTAACACAATTGAGTCTGTATTCAGGAGTGAATGCTTTTGAATACAATCATATGAAAGACAAATCGGTTGAAGAAGTAGTAGCTAATATCCGTGATTTTCTGGTAGAAAAAGGGGAACTAGAAAAAGGGGATTTATTTATTAATACCCTTAGTATGCCTTTACAGGAAAATAACCGTACGAATACCGTTAAACTAAGTAAAGTAGAATAGTACTAATCTGAATCATACATGAGAGGGCTCATCTTAACCGATGGGCTTTTTTCTTGCCCCTTAATGCTGATTTTATCAGAAACTCAGGGTTAATTGCCGTCCTATCATTTCGTCTTCGAATGTAAGATTAGACAAATAGATGCCAAGCAACCGAACGCCCTTGGGCATGGGCAGCAATGCGTGAAGCATTTCATAGGATATTTTTGCCAATAGGGTCTCTTCAAGAATAGGTAATTGAGACGTGCGGCTACGGGTAATACTCTCAAAATCGGCGAATTTTATTTTTAAAGTAATCGTTTTCCCATAAGCTTTTACCCTGTTCATACGCCGCCATAATTGTTCAAGAATATCATCCATCTCTCTATAAAGGTCGTCGGGCTCCGTAAAATCCCTGTCAAATGTATTTTCGACTCCTATTGATTTCCGGATACTGTCCGGATTAACGGGTCGATTATCTATTCCTTGCGCTATATCGTAATAATACCTGCCTACTTTGCCAAAATGTTTGGTAAGGAAATCCTGGCTCTTGGTTTTGAGGTCTTTTCCTTTAAAAATCCCCATTTTATGCATTTTTTCTGCCGTTACTTTACCAATGCCATGAAACTTATTGATTTCCAGTTCCTCAACAAATTTTTCAGCCTGGGAGGGTTTTATGACAAACAGCCCATCGGGTTTCCGATAATCTGAGGCTATTTTTGCTAAAAACTTATTGACTGACACACCGGCGGATGCCGTCAGCCCCGTTTTTTCTTTGATACGTTCTTTTATCTCTTGCGCTATCTGGGTAGCGGTTTCAATGCCTTTCAGGTTTTCGGTTACATCCAGATAGGCCTCATCTAATGAGAGCGGTTCAACCAAAGGCGTATATTCCAGAAATATTTCTCTGATTTCGTTGGAAACCTGCTTATACACTTCAAACCGGGGTTTCACAAAAATCAATTGTGGACATTTCTGTTTGGCAATACGGGAAGACATGGCCGAACGAACCCCAAATTTTCTGGCCTCATAACTGGCTGCTGCCACCACCCCGCGCTCACTACTCCCTCCCACAGCAATAGGTTTGCCCCGCAAATCGGCAAAATCTCTCTGCTCTACCGATGCGAAGAAAGCATCCATGTCGATATGTATGATTTTGCGGAGCAATTTTTGATTTTAAATTTAAAATGTAAACGGATTTCTATACCGTAAAATAGTTTTCTTAAAGCATTACTTGCCTATCATGATTGATTTTTTGATATTTAAATTGTTAATTTCTAACAAAAATAACTCAATTTATGTCAAAGTTTATTCTACTAGTTATTACGCTTTTTTTCTTTTCTTGCGGACCAAAAACAGTATCAAAATTAAATAATAAGAATAATTACAATGCCGAAGATGTTGTGATTTTAGATTTGCAAGATTTGCAGCCACAAAATGCTGATTCTCTTGGTTATGTTAAGTTTGGCGATGGTGGTCTTTCTATCAATTGCAGTTATCAGAAAGGAATTGAAACTATAAAAAAACAAGCTATTAAAAATGGTGGTAATCTAATAAAAATTACAAAATTAAAAATACCAGATAGTTGGAGTTCGTGTTATCGAATAGAGGCAACTATTTTCCATGTCGATAATAATAAAAAATACGAAAAAATAATCGTCTGGTCAGAAAGAAGAAAACTTGCTTATGATGATTTTAAAGGTAAAGTAAGACCGATTTCAGTTAGTAATTCTTTAACTGCGGCTGTAACCGCTACTATTTTATCTTATGAAGTAAAAAAAATCACACCTTTCGATTTTACAATAAAAGTTAAAGAATGCTCAATAAAGAATTACTTTGATTGCAAAGCCTCATGGTTTGACGAAAATCATAAAAATGCTTATGTGC
>CALRLS020000082.1:0-14171 GCA_943368815.1 Cyanobium sp. NIES-981 | reverse complement strand
GCCTTATAAGAAGTAAGTTCAAAATTCTCAACTATAATTGTAGGAAGCAATAGCTTCAATAATTCCCCGTAACTCTCTTGCATCTTCTCTTTTCTTAAAATGCAAAGGTCGAAATTATTTTATAGCCCCACAACTTTTGGGATTGATCCCCCGTAACTCTCTTGCATCTTCTCTTTTCTTAAAATGCAAAGGTCGAAATTATTTTATAGCCCCACAACTTTTGGGATTGATCCGAATTTACTCTTTTTTGAGTTTTTTTGCTTAAAATGATCAAAATAAAAAAGGTGTAACCAATTGATAGTCAATAGTTACACCTTTAATTTTTGTACCGGGGACGGGAATCGAACCCGTACGAGCGTTTCGGCTCACAGGATTTTAAGTCCTGCGTGTCTACCAGTTCCACCACCCCGGCGGGTGGCTTGCTTTTTGAAAAAAAAAGCACCTTTTGAAGGGTGCTGAAATTTCCGAGCGGAAGACGAGTCTCGAACTCGCGACCTTAACCTTGGCAAGGTTACGCTCTACCAACTGAGCTACTTCCGCGTATCATTCATTTGGTGTTGAATGGGACTGCAAAGGTAGTAGTAGTTTTTATATATGTCAAGTCTCTGACGAAAAAAAATCAATATTTTTTTTGCATTCAGCTATAAATGACTGATTATAAGAAGCTTTTGCATTGAATTTTTTCTTTCAAAACTATGTGCAAATACCAGTACCTGAGACATTAATAATCTTATGTCTACAAATTTTCAGGGTTTTATAAGTATTAGTTTTTGAACATCTGTACTTTTGTGGAAAATATTGAAGGAAAGGATATGACAATTGATTTCGAAAAATCTCCGGACGGGCTCGTACCTGCTATTATACAAGATTATCAGACTGGCAAGGTATTGATGTTAGGCTATATGAATGCAGAAGCCTATAAAAAAACGCAGGAGGGAAATATTGTAACGTTTTTCAGCAGAAGCAAACAAAGACTCTGGACAAAAGGAGAGACCTCGAATAATTTTTTGCATGTAAAGGAAATCCTGCTTGATTGCGATGGCGATACCATTCTGATTCATGCCTCACCTGATGGCCCAACCTGCCATACCGGAGCTGATACCTGCTTCAATGAAGTAAATAGCGCTGCGGATAAAAAGGTTTTGTTTGTGAATCATCTGCGTGAGGTGATTAAAAGCAGAAAGCAAAACCCCACTGACGAGTCTTATACAAGCCATTTATTCAGAAAAGGCATCAATAAAGTAGCGCAGAAAGTAGGAGAGGAAGCGGTAGAATTGGTGATTGAAGCTAAAGATGATAATAAAGAATTATTTTTAGGTGAGGCTGCTGATTTATTTTATCATTATTTAGTACTTTTAGAACAGAAAAACTACGAGTTTGATGAAGTACTCGATGTTTTGATAAAAAGACATACCCCTCGCCCGTAAAGGGCACCCCGGGAGGGAATGTTAGTACTAACTCTAAACCTTAACTCCTGTGGGGAAGGAGGACTTTTTACCATGCTCAATTATATTATCCGTTTAATATGCTGCGGTGCCGCGGTATATTATATGCCTGCCCTTTTAAGTGAAATTCATGTTGATACTTTTACAACCGCTGTAATTGTAGCTTTTGTAATGAGTATCCTTAATACCTTTGTTAAACCAATACTTCAGCTTCTTTCATTGCCGATTACCATTCTTACCTTAGGGATTTTTTATCTGGTTGTAAATGTGGCCGTTGTCTATCTTTGTGCATATTTAGTAGGAGGTTTTAGTGTAGAGGGCTTCTTGCAACCCTTAATTTTCGGGTTTATCCTTTCAATTGTTAACAGCATAGTTGGCGGTTTTCAGGACTGAGAAGCTGTTTAAGTTAACCTTATTTTGTTCAAATGATTCTTTTTCACAAATACTGCGTTACTAAAATCCTCACTTAGCTCTGCTAAGCTCCGGTTTTAGCGCCTTGTCTTTGTAAAAAATAATCCATTTTGATTTATAAAATTTAAATAAACAGCTTCTAAAATAAAATCCCCCTCTTGTCTGTGCAAAAGGGGGATGCCATATTTTTGTTGGAGTTTTTACAAACTCTCTAAAGTGCTTTTAATTGCCACAAAATCTGGTACTTCGCTGGCCTTCTCTAATACTTCTGCGTAACGGATGATACCATCTTTGTCAATCACAAATGCTGAGCGTTTGGATACGCCGTGCATGCCAAATGCAAAGTTTTCGTAATAAGAATCAAATGCCAGAGATGCCTCTTTGTTGAAGTCTGATAGCAAAGGGAAAGGTAATTTTTGTTCTTCTTTGAACTTGCCAAGTGTATAGAGCGAATCGACTGAAATGCCTAATACATCAGAATTTAATCTTGAATAAGTAGCTATATCGTCTCTCATCTGGCAAAGTTCTGCCGTACAAACACTAGTAAAGGCAAGCGGAAAAAACAATACTACTACGTTTTTGCCTCTGTAGTCAGAAAGATTCACTTCTTTTTTATCACTACTGTATAATTTGAAATCCGGGGCTTGGTCTCCTGCTTTTAAAGACATAATCAATGGTGTTTAGATAAATACAATAAACTCAAAACAGATAAAGGATTGAAACAGTTTCTGAATGAAACTTATAAACGCTCAAATTTATAGCCTTTCTTCTTCAAAACCTTAATCAATTCGTCTAATCTGGTATAAAACTTCTCCTTCCTGCGAGGGTCGGTGCCTAAATGTAATAACAATACAAAGCCATTGAGTTTATCCTTGGCATTGGTTTCGTATTTCAGAATATCATTCATAATATTCTCATTGCTGGCATATCTTGCTCCCATTTCCGGATATGTATAATCCCGGTTAGAGCCGGTTCCGGCGGTAAAATTAATTAATTGCAGGCCCGATGCCTTTGTCCAGTCGGCTATGGTTTCATTATACCATTCATAGGGGGGCATGAAGTAAATCGCTTTTTCTTTCGTAATGCCAAAGTCCTGCATGGCTTCATAGTTGGCTCTCAGGTCGTTTTCAAACTCCTCGCGGCTAACTAATAGTGAATCCCGCTTGGTCCAGTCATTATATAATAGATGTTTGTCTGAATGCCCTCCCAGATAATGTCCGTCTGTTTGTAAATTCTTAATCAAGGTTTTTGTTTCTGTATTCCTATAGAAATCTCCTGTAAAAAAGAATGAGGCTTTTATGCCGTGTTTCTTTAAGGTTTGTCTGACCGTTTGCCCTCCTTCATAAAAATCATGTCCTGTAAAAGCCAAACGAATGACTTTCTGTTGTGTATTGAAACGGGTAATAGCTCCTTTTGTAAAGCTTAACTTTTGTACATTAGCGGGAGAAACAATAGGATTGGCAGTTTCCAAAGTCGACAGATAATAAGTGAGCGAGGCAGTCCCATCCATGGTCGGTTCATTAGTTGAATAATCGCCGAAATCATCATGATATACTGCCAGTTTCGATTGAAAATCAGCGTATTCATCTGGGAAACGTAAAGCCACGTATTTCAAACCGGAAAAAATAGAGTTTCTCACAGGACCATCTACCAGACCACCATCAATGGGTAAATTGTATTTGATAGTAAAGGAAGAATGAGGGTCTTCCGGTGAATCACCAATTTTTGGCATACCTACAATCATGCTTGTCCCCCAGGGATTACAACCAAATAACCAGTCTCTCAGCGCCGCTTCCATTTCTTCAAAACCTACGCCGCCTATTTTATGGTATAAATTGATTTGCGTGAGTGTAGCAGACACCAGATTATTAGAGCACCAGATAAACGGAATCCCATTCAGAAACGGATTCATTTTTGCTCTGGCTTGTATGGCATTCAGACCTTTTGCATAATAAGCTTTATAAGTTTGTTTATCAACCGTCTGGTTGGCAATCTGATAATGCCCTGCGTTCATAAATGGATACCATTGATAATGGCGGGCCGTATCATTGATCATCCAGGGTGTTACGGTCTCCTGCTTGCTAAAATTGATGGCATCCTGCAGATAGACCTTGTTGGTTGTTAGTTTGGCTAGTTCGGCACCAGCCAGTTCCATATCATCAGTCCAGTTATCTTCTTCATAAAAATATGGAGCCCTGCATGGCGCTGTCTGACATGCTCCCGGATTTTTCTTGCCCCAATCATAAGCTTCTATGGCTTTTGTTTTTAAATTTTTAGCATAGTCCGGATAAAATTTCTGCAGGATTTTTGAGCCGAGTGCAAAAGCAGAGGCGTATTTACCTGCGGTTGAAGCAATCCCTGTTGCCCTGCTTTTATATTGGAACGCTCCCTGTGGTTTCCCGGTACAGAAATAGACTGGACGCATCTTGCCTTTGCCATAGTTAGCCACATCTTGTGTAGGTAAACGAAGCCCTGAGTGGTCACGGTCGTCGGCAATCTGATTATACATTTCTCCATAGGCCGGATTCATGCGTAAAAGCCAATCAATACCCCATTTTACTTCGTCTAAAATATCTGGTATACCATTGGCTCCCGACTGTCCACTGGCATTATACATATCCTTAAAGGCAGCCGGACTATGCTGATAAGCCAGCAACATCTGATAAATTGCATTGGCGGTAGTGGTAGTATATTGCAGATAATCTGAGGCATCATGCCAGCCACCTACAACGTTGATATGAGTGGAGTCTTTCTTCGGGTCGGGGTGATAAACAATAAATCCATCCTGCGTATGGCAGGAATCCTTCAGAAAGGGATTATAACCGCATCTTTGCTGACGCATGTATTTCAGTAGGAAATCAGCTGTTCCGGCATACACGTCGTTGGCTATCCTGAACTTGACCGACTCGGCTCTTGGCAAATAAATATAATAGGCTCCCTGTTTCTGGAAAGCTGAAAAATCTAACCGGAATGAAGCAGCAAAATTACCGAAAGCACCATGAGACCGGACTTTGTTAGAGCTAAAAACGGTCTTATCTGTTAACGCATCTCTGATTTCAAAAGAATGAATAGTGGTATTTTCTTTCGAAAGTAATACCGCAACCTTTATACTTTTAGGTAAATAGCCTAATTGATTGACCCGAACGTATTGCTGAGCCGGGCTGACACAAGGAAATATAATTATAAAGAAGAGTATTCTCAGAAATTTCATAATCAGGTATTCGTTAGGATTAAAGGAAAATGTGTACTTTGCACGTAGAACAAAGCTTTCAGAATGTTGTTTAAAGAGCAAAAGTCTTCAGAAAAACCTCTTGAAATTATCCTTACCAGTCTTAAATGGATTGTCGGAATAGTTTCTTTACTGGCTTTTCTGGTTCTTGTTATATTGTGTAAACAATTCTTTCGTTTTTCAGAATCTGTTTCAAATTTATCTGCAATTGACAAGAAATTCATTAAAATTGATACAAATTTTGTGAACCTCTGGACTGCTCCATCTGACTGGAGATTAGACAGGCTTAGCAGAGAAGAAAAACAGGAGATATTATATGGTCGTGAATTGATAGCACATACTGCTCAATATCTTGGACCTAAAGGAAGTGTCAGGCAAATGTCGAATGGAATGAACTGTCAGAATTGCCATTTACAGGCAGGCACACAGCCCTGGGGGAATAATTATTTTGCAGTATATGCCACCTACCCCAGGTTTAGAGCAAGGTCGGGTAGTAAGGAGAGTATTGTGAAACGGGTGAATGATTGTCTGGAGCGTAGTCTGAATGGAATGGCTTTAGATTCTACAAGCCATGAAATGAAAGCCATAAAGGCCTATATCAAATGGGTTGGCACAGACGTACCAAAGAAAGTATCGCCGAAAGGATCAGGTATTTTTAAATTGAAATATCTCGCAAGAGCCGCAGACCCTAAAAAGGGAAAGATAGTCTATGAAAAAAACTGCCAGTCATGTCATCAGGCAAACGGGCAGGGATTAATGGAAAGTGATGGCAAAACTTATACTTATCCACCTTTGTGGGGTGAGCATAGTTATAATACAGGGGCAGGTTTATTCAGGGTATCCATGTTTGCCGGGTATGTAAAGTATAATATGCCACAGGGAACTACCTATGAAAAACCTAAGCTAAGTGATGAAGAAGCATGGGATGTAGCGGCTTTTGTAAATTCGATGCCTCGCCCGACAAAAGATTTAAGTGCCGATTGGCCCGATATTGCCAGGAAACCTATAGACCATCCTTTTGGCCCTTATACTGATTCATTTAGTGAACAACAGCATAAATTCGGACCATTTGCACCGATTAAGCAGTGGTACGAAAAGAAAATGTGATACAATTAACAGAAACAAATTAAACCAGATATAGTATGAAAACTCTTGTTCAGATTTTTGTTTTAACATTCGGAGTGATGTTATTTTCACTTTCAGATAGCTATGCACAAAACAAAACGCATAAGCTATTAATAGATTTAAATAGTGCGGATACAACCGACCAGGCCACAGTACTACGTCAAATAAGAAATTTATGGCGCGAATTGCCTGATACTAAAATAGAAGTATTGATACACGGGCCTGCCGTTTCTGCCATCAAAAAGGGTACTTCTCCTTTTGCTATGCAAATAGAAAAGCTACAAAAAGAAGGGGTAGTTTTTGCTGTCTGCCGTAACACCATGAAAAGATATAAGTTAACCGAAGCCGATATGTTGCCAACAGCGTCTTTTGTGCCATCAGCCATTGCAGAAACAGTGCTGAAACAGGAAGAAGGTTGGAGTTATCAGAAAGCGGGGCATTAACCAATTAATACCATTTTGATGCAAGCCCAATACCCAAAAGTATATCTCTACCGCAGAATTGTACAGGCAAAACTGTTTATTGATAGTCACTATCAGGAGAATATTGATTTGGATGATATTGCCGATGAGGCCTTTTTCTCAAAATTTCATTTCATCAGGCTTTTTAAAAATACTTATGGTAAAACTCCTCATCAATATCTTACCTATGTCAGAATCGAGAAAGCCAAAGGGCTTTTGAAAACAGATTTACCTATTGCAGATGTTTGCTATGGGGTTGGTTTTGATAGTGTGAGTTCTTTCACAGGTTTGTTTAAAAAAAATGTTGGTAAAACACCTTCGGTTTATCAGGAGGAGCAATTAACGCATCAATCTGAAATACTGTCGAAGCCGTTAAGATACATACCGGGCTGTTTCGCTGAGGCCAAAGGCTGGAAGCAAAATAGCAATTTTGAAGAAGTCATTCAATGAAGTAATGCTGATGTTTGTCCTGTTATTTATTTAAACAAGCAAGACAATGATTTCAAAAATTTCTCATGTAAGCATTTATGTTCTGAATCAGGATAGCGCTTATGACTTCTATGTGAATAAACTAGGTTTTCAGGTAGCTACAGATGCACCTATGGGTCCCGGAATGAGGTGGTTGACAGTAACGCCTCCGGAACAACCGGACATCGAAATTACGCTTATGTCGATAACACCGGGCATGATATTCGACGAAGAATCGGCTGAACAAATGATAAAGCTGGTCAAAAGAGGTACTTTCGGGTATGCGGTTTTTGAATGTAATGATATTTATGCTACCTACGAAGAACTGAAAGCCAAAGGTGTTGAATTTACCAAAGCGCCAAAGGAAGAATTTTATGGTATAGAAGCCCTGTTTAAAGATGATTCAGGCAATTGGTTTAGTCTGGGTCAAAAACAATAAGATAATGGAAGCAAGCGCTATATTTAAAAAACTAAGATTGAACGACAAAGGGGCTTTACTGATTGTAAATGCCCCTGCAGAATATATTGCCATACTGAAAGACATAGTGCATGACACCTCAGCCGCGGCAGGCAAAAAGTATGACTTTGTACAGGTTTTTGCTACCAGACAGGAAGAACTGGAAAGACTTTGCTCAGAAGTACGAGATGCAGGCAAATATGATTGCCTTTTCTGGGCATGTTACCCAAAAGGAACCGGAAAAATCAAAAGTGATATTAAAAGAGAAACGGTTTGGAAAGCTTTAGAACTGGCAGGCGTACAGGCCGTTACACAAATTGCCATTGATGATACGTGGAGTGCCTTACGTGGTCGACCAACTGAAATGGTAGGGAAGTAAAGAGTCCCTTTATTTTGGTGCTTTGTTTGAAATGGTATTAATTCGTAATGGACTTATTATGCTGAAAAGCCTTTGTGATGGATGAGCTATTAGCCGAAATAGAGAAGCTAAAAAATGAATTAGACCAATACAGGTCTCTTGACAATGATAGTTTAAGGGATGCCTTAGCTATTGAATATACTTATGAGTCAAACAGAATTGAGGGTAACACCCTAACGTTAAGAGAAACTGATTTGGTAATTAATAAGGGCTTGACTATAGGAGGTAAAAGCCTTAGAGAGCATCTGGAAGCAATTAATCATAATGATGCCATTGATTATGTGAAAGAAATTGCTCAGAATAATATCGACCTCTCGGAGAAAGTAGTTAAAGATATACATGCACTAATTTTAAGAGGTATTGATAAAGAGAATGCAGGCATATACAGGAAAGTGCCTGTGATGATTTCCGGAGCAAGACATATTCCTCCACAACCTTATCTTGTAGAGAAATTAATGGAAGAGTATTTTGAGTTTTATAAAACACATAAAACCCAAATGCACCCTGTAATACTATCTGCCGAAATGCATGAAAGATTAGTAAGTATTCATCCCTTTATAGATGGCAATGGCCGGACTTCAAGATTAGTAATGAATCTGCTGTTAATCAGAAACGGCTATCCGATTGCCAATATCAAAGGTGATACTGAAAGCAGACTTCAATATTACGAAGCCTTGGAAGCAGTTCAGACAGAAGGTGATAAGAATAGTTTTATACAATTTATTTCGTTAGAAGTAAAGAAATCTCTTGAGCATTATTTAAAATTGCTTAGATAAAACAGTTTTGTAATTTTTTTAATGTATGTTGTATGACATTGAACAACAAGACTTTTATACTTCATCATCAACGACATGCTTAACGAAGTAATTACGACTTCCATTTTTGACTTATTCAAAATTGGCCCGGGACCTTCCAGTTCCCATACTATAGGGCCAATGAAAGCCGCTTATGATTTTCTGCAACGAATCTATGCATTACCTGATGCTTTACTGACTGAGTCCTTTCAGGTACAGATTCACTTATACGGCTCTTTGAGTGCCACCGGTAAAGGGCATGGTACAGACAGGGCTGTGATTGCAGGGCTTTTGGGCTGGTTGCCAGAAACCTGCGAGCCGGTTGCCTTTACTGCCTTATTGAAGAACCCCGAAGATAGCTATACGATTGGTATTCATAACAAACCTGTCACACTTACTGCCAGAAGCATTATATTCGAAAGAGGCCGTTACGAGTCTCCACATCCTAATACATTAGTTTTTCAACTAATTAGCAATGGCACAATCATATTGGAAGAAGAATATTATTCAGTAGGAGGGGGTTTCATTCAACGGAAAGGTGAAGATACACATGCCGCTAATGACAAGGTACCCGCATTTCCTTTCTCTACCATGAAAGAATTGAAGGAGCATCTGGTAAAGAACAAACTTTCTTTAACTGACCTCTTGATAGCCAATGAAATGGCTTTAACAGGACTGATGCGTAAAGAAATCTATCAGAAAATAGATAATATTCTTGAAGCCATGCATAAGGCGGTTAAACGAGGCTTACGACAAAAAGGGGTTTTACCAGGTACTATTAGATTGAGGAGAAAAGCGCCGGTTTTATACGAACAAGCCAAGAGCCATGTTTCTGCTCACGACAGTTTTATGGTATTTTTGAATGCATATTGTATGGCGGCATCCGAAGAAAATGCTGCAGGGAATATCGTAGTAACTGCCCCAACATCTGGTGCCTCTGGTGTAATTCCGGGTATTACTTATCTGTTGCGTAATCATTACCATTATGATAAGCAAAAACTACGGGAAGGGATGTTGGCAGCGGCAGCCGTAGGATTCCTTATAAAACACAATGCTAGTATCTCAGGCGCTGAAATGGGCTGTATGGGCGAAATAGGTTCAGCTTCTGCTATGGCAGCGGCCATGTTAGCGTATTGTGCAGGGCGCTCTATCGAGACAGTAGAAGCAGCAGCCGAAATAGCGATTGAGCATCATTTAGGTATGACCTGCGACCCTATCGGTGGCTATGTGCAGATACCCTGCATAGAACGCAATGCCATGGGAGCCATTAAGGCCTATAATGCGTATTTACTGGCTTCATCGGGCAATACAGGCTATCAGAAAATATCACTTGATAGCGTGATAAAAGTAATGCGTGCCACCGGAAAAGACATGTCGAAAAAGTATAAGGAGACCTCGCAGGCAGGTCTGGCATTGAGTGCAACGGAATGCTAAGGTTTTCAAGAGATTATAATGAGGATTTAATGATGAGTAGATTGTGATTCAGAATTAGTTTCGTAAAATTGTTAAATTATTCAATCCGGCGATATTCGCCATTATAAACTAACAATATCCTCATGAAAAGATTCTTTTGTTATGCTTTAGTATTGCTCCTGTCAACTAATGCAGGCTTTGCACAAAAAGCAAAGAAAGGCTGGTATTCAATGTTTGACGGTAAATCATTTGACGGCTGGAAAGTAGGAGATAATGCCAGTACTTTTAGTATTGAAAACGGTACTATTATGGTTAATGGCCCTGTAGCCCATTTATTTTATGTTGGGTCTGTCAATAACCATGATTTCAAGAATTTTGAGTTCAAAGCACAGGTAATGACAACACCGGGCTCAAACTCAGGTATTTATTTCCATACAGAATACCAACAAGGCAGCTGGCCTAATAAAGGCTATGAAGTTCAGGTAAATAACTCACATACCGACTGGAGACGCACAGGAAGTTTATATAATATTCAGGATGTAAAAGATACTGTAGTAAAAGACAATGTATGGTACACAGAGAGTATCATCGTAAAAGATAAACACGTTACCATTAAAATTAATGATAAAATAGTAGTAGAATATGATGAACCTGCCGAACTACCTGCAGACAGAAAAGGAAGAAGAATAAGTAGCGGAACTTTTGCCCTGCAAGGCCATGACCCTAAAAGCAAAGTATATTACAAAGATATAATGGTAAAACCATTACCTTGATGTATTGCAATGAATACAATAGAAAGCCTCTTGCTCAATAGTAAGAGGCTTTCTATTATTATATACTACAAGGATACACATAACCAAAAAAGAAAACCAAGCACACCATTAAATGGAAGCTCAGTTTTCTTCTATATATGATATATCTGAAGAATCTTAGTATCTACGTCCACCGCCGCCATTGCCGCCACGGTCACCACCACGGTTGTAGCCACCACCACCGCCACCGCGGTTAAAGTCACCACCGCCACGGTTGAATCCACCGCCGCCACCACCGCCAGATGGTCTTTCTCTTCTTTCTTCTGCTTGATTTACTACGGCTGTACGACCACCGATTTCAGCACCATTCAATTGGCTGATAGCTTTTAGTGCTGCGGCATCGTCCGGCATTTCAACAAATGCAAAACCTTTGCTTCTTCCGGTAACTTTGTCAGTAATGATTTTAACAGAACTTACTTCACCATATTCTTCAAAATATTGCTTTAATTCACTTTCTTCAATTCTAAAGGGAAGACTTCCAACAAAAATGTTCATGATAACTTGTATGATTTGATTGATAAATTTATACAAAAGTATATTTATTTTATTTAATAACTATTAATATTGCTTTTTTTGATGTTAAATAATGAAAAATAATCTTTTCGACATCAAATTTCTCTCCTGAATTCTCTTTTTCTTCTGTTTTTAACGATTCCGGATTATAGAATTCTATAAAAACAAAAAAGTGTGAAGCATAGTTATATGCGGCTCACACTTTTTTATGATTTTGTTGTATAAGTATGCCTTGCGGCTATATTTAATCGTTAACCAAATATAAGCAATTAATTCTCAATCCGGGCATTAATTTGCCATTTCCGATAAGAATTTTATTCTCATCAATCTTAACTCTTCTTCACTGATGTCGTCACCTTCAAAGGTTTTCTGAGCAGAGCGGATATTATCGGTTTCGGCGCTCATAAAATACTCATAAATTTCGTCTTGATGTTCTTCATCAATTACCTGATTGATATAGTAATCAAGATTCAAACGGGTACCTGAATAACAGATATGTTCAATTTCTTCCATTAATTCAGCCATTGTCAAATCTTTCGATTCGGCAATTTCATCCAGATCAATCTTACGGTCGATTTGCTGAATAATATAAATCTTGATTTTTGACTTATTAACGTGGGTTTTTACGACTAAATCCTGTGTTGTTTCAATGTCGTTTTCTTCTACATACTTAGCAATCAACTCCATGAAAGGCTTGCCGAATTTTTGTACCTTTCCTAGACCTACACCATTGATTTGTGCTAAATCCTGTGCGGTAACCGGATAGGTAGTGGCCATTTCTTCCAGCGACGGGTCCTGGAAAACCACATAAGGCGGTACATTCTTTTCTTTGGCAATTTTCTTACGAAGAGCTTTCAGTAACTCAAACAATGCCGAGTCAAAAGCTCCACCACCACCTGCTGAACCACCATTCATAGACATATCGTCGTCATCGCTGCTTTCGGTATTATCGTAGTTATGGTCTTCTGAAATGGTAATCGGATAAGAATCTTCAATGAATTTTCTCCCTTTTTCTGAAAGTTTTACTATACCATAGATTGTATCAACATCTTTTTCGAGATAGCCTAATATCAACATCTGGCGAAGAATTGACACCCAGTAATCGTTTGGTGACTTTTTATTGGCAGATTTTTTAGGCTTCTCAACTTTCTTTGGTGAGTGTGACGGGCTTTTGGTTGCAACAGGCGCATCCTCCTCCTCGTCATCCGACTCGTCGTCGTTTGATGTTTCTAATTCTTCCTCCTCATCGTCTTCATCGTCCTCTTCATCGGTCTGGCCAAACATATTTTTACCCTTGCCATATACTTCCAGTTTATCGTGCTCGTAGCTACGAATGTAAGCATTGGCAGTATTGGCTGTCAGTACATCAGCAATATGTTGAATATCAAACCTTTCACCTATCTGTTGTATAGCCCTCAAAGCTAATACGGCCTCATCTTCTATTTTAAACTTCTTGGTAGGTTTCAAACAGTTATCACAGAAACCACAGTCTTTGTCGGCATATTCACCAAAATAACTCAGTAACTGACGACGGCGGCAGATACCCAGATTAGAATAGGATACCATTTCCATTAATAATGCTTTGGCATTATCTCTTTCGGTAACGGTTTTGTCTTTGTTGAATTTCTCTAATTTCAGAATATCATCGAAACTATAGAACATCAAACAATTACCTTCCAGACCATCACGGCCGGCTCTTCCTGTTTCCTGGTAATATCCTTCAAGCGATTTCGGCGCATCATAGTGAATTACGAAACGGACGTCCGGCTTGTCAATACCCATTCCAAAGGCAATGGTGGCTACAATCACATCTGCTTCTTCGTTCAGAAAAGCATCCTGATTTCTCATACGGGTATCAGAATCCAAACCTGCATGATAATGCAATGCTTTGATACCATTTACGCTCAATAGACTGGCTATTTCTTCAACTTTTTTCCGACTCAGACAGTAAACAATACCCGATTTACCTTTATTATTAAGAATATAGCGAATCAGCTGTTTTTTCGAATCAACTTTCGGACGAATCTCATAATACAAATTCTTACGGTTAAACGACGACTTGAATATCATCGCTTCGTCCATCACCAGGTTCTTCTTAATATCCATCTGCACTTTAGGTGTTGCAGTGGCAGTAAGCGCAATAACAGGTAAAGCCGGATTGATGTCATCAATGATACCTCTGATTCGGCGGTATTCAGGTCTGAAATCATGACCCCATTCCGAAATACAGTGTGCTTCGTCAACCGCTACAAAAGAAAGCTTGGCTTTCTGTAAAAACGATAAGTTATCTTCTTTAGTAAGAGATTCAGGCGCAATATAAAGTAGGCGACACTCCCCGCTCAAAACATCATTCTTCACTCTGGTCATTTCGGCCTTATTCAAAGTCGAATTCAAAAACTGGGCGTTAATACCAAAGGCTGTCATCTGGTCAACCTGATTTTTCATCAAGGCAATGAGCGGAGAAATAACAATTGCTGTGCCTTCAAGTACCATTGCCGGTAACTGATAGCATAGAGATTTCCCTGCTCCTGTGGGCATAATAACAAAAGTGTTTTTACCTGACACGATGTTATGAATAATCACTTCCTGCTCGCCACGAAAAGCATCAAAACCAAAAATTTCTTT